>NZ_JAAQQT010000610.1:0-49061 GCF_011742065.1 Aquabacterium sp. A08 | reverse complement strand
ACCGGCGTGGTTCCCGACGAGCAGATCGCAAAAATAGTGAACGAGGTGTTCGACCTGCGCCCGCGCGGCATCATCCAGATGCTGGACCTGCTGCGTCCGGTGTACAGCAAGACCGCCGCCTACGGCCACTTTGGCCGCGACGAGCCCGAGTTCACCTGGGAGCGGACCGACAAGGTGCAGGTGCTGCGGGACTTGGCGGGGATCAAGTAAGCGGCTTGGATGGGCCAGCCTCCCGGCTGGCCCAGGCGCTGCTGACCAGCAGCGCGGCCATGAGGGTGAAGAAGTGGCTCTCGCGGGCGCTCCACAGCGGGGAATTGAACAGGCTGTTCACGGCCAGCAGTGCGGTCAGGCCCAGGAGCAGGGTGCGGGCCTGTGGGTCGGTGGAGCGCAACGCCACCCACGCCATGCTGACCAACAGGGCCAGGTACAGGCCCAGGCCCACCATGCCGTGCTCGGCCGCCAAGAACAGGTACTGGTTGTGGGGGTGCCAACTGAAGGTGGGGCACTGCTCGGGCTTGTCCAGCACATGGCAAATTTGTGTGTGGTAGGCGCCCGTGCCCCAGCCCAGCAACGGTTTTTCGGCCACCAGTTTGGGGGTGGTCTTGTAGTTGTACAGCCGGTGGCCAATGGATGAGGTGTTGTCGCTGTCGTGTTGCTGCGCCTCGGCCACGGCTTTGTCAAAGCGCGCACGCATGGTGTCGGATGTGGCCAGCAACCCACCCAGCCCCAACAAGCCAGCCAACATGGCGGCCACCGCCACCTTGCCCTTCAGTTGCGTCAGAACGAACACGCCCACCGCCACGGCCAACAGCACATAGCCGGTGCGGCCGTCGGACAAATGGGTGATGCTCACCGCCGCCAGCACAGCCGTGGCGGCCCAGGCCCCACGCACCCAGCCCTGGCCTGTACGGGCGCGAAACAACGCCAGCAACACGAACAGGGCCATCATCACGTTCTGGGTGATGTAGTCGCCAAACACGTGGTGGGTCACGCCCCAACCCTGGTTCTTGCTTTGCGACCACGGCAGCTGGAACCACACATTCAGCCAGGTGGAGGCGGCCGTGAAAGCCATGGCCGCGGCAAACGCGTTCAGCGCGTGCTGGCGAATGGTGGCCGCCTGCCACAACAGCGCCAGCCACACCACCACCATGGGCAGCTTGATGTATTTCTTCAGGTGCAATTGCCAGTCGTCAGCGGGCGCGGGGGTGTACAGCACCCCCAACAGCATCAGCCCGTACAGGGCCAGCACCAGCCAGGCCACGGGGTTGCGGCTGACGGCCTTCCATCGCTCGGCCCAGTGGCCACCCAGGCACCACAACAACACGGCCAGCAGCATCAGGGCGTTGGTCAAACCCAAGGCTATGGGGAAGGCACCGAATGCCCCCACCAGGGTCCACATGGCAGCTGTGTTACAGCGATTTGAAATGGATGAAAGCGTCATGTCTTATTAGCCAGCGCTCGCCAGCACCCTGGCATCAGCACCTTGCTCCATGTACACCCAATCCACGATGTCGTCATTGGGCACGTAGCCGGCCACCAGTTGTTGCAGCATCAGTCGGACCACGCCCACGTCGTTGACGTTCAGGGCCAGTTCCAGCGAGCGCAGCTTGGCCTCGAATTCGGCCCAGGGGATGAACTCTTCGTGGGCTTTCATGATGCGGGGGTGTACCGTGGGCTTGGGGTTGTCGCCTATCAGCAGTTCCTCGTACAGCTTTTCGCCGGGGCGCAGGCCGGTCACCTCGATGGCAATGTCGCCGTCCGGGTGCTCGTCGTCTTTCACCGTCAGGCCCGACAGTTCCACCATGCGCCGCGCCAGGTCGATGATGCGCACAGGCTGGCCCATGTCGAGCACAAACACATCGCCGCCCTTGGCCATGGCCCCGGCCTGGATGACGAGTTGCGCTGCTTCAGGGATGGTCATGAAGTAGCGCGTGACCTCCGGATGGGTGAGCGTGATGGGCCCGCCGTCGCGGATTTGCTGGCGGAACTTGGGCACCACCGAGCCCGATGAACCCAGCACGTTGCCAAAACGTACCATGCTGAACTTGGTGCCGCCCTGCGTGCTGGCCTGGGTGGCAGCCAGGGCCTGCAAAGCCATTTCGGCCAGGCGTTTGCTGGCCCCCATCACGTTCGTGGGGCGCACCGCCTTGTCGGTGCTGATGAGCACGAAGTCGGCCACGCCATTTTCTGCGGCGGCATGGGCGGTGCGCAGCGTACCCAGCACGTTGTTCTTGATACCGGCGGCCGGGTTGTGTTCCACCAGCGGCACGTGCTTGTAAGCAGCCGCGTGGTACACCGTGGCCGGGCGCCAGGTGGACAGGATTTCGCGCATGCGCTCGTCGTCCTGCACGGAGGCCAGCAGGGGCACCAGCGTGGGCTTGTTGGGCGCTGGGCTCTGCGCCAGCTTTTCTTCCAGTTCCTGGTGAATGGCGTACAAGGCGAATTCGCTTTGCTCGATCAACAGCAACTTGGCTGGCCCCACGGCCAGAATCTGACGGCAGAGTTCGCTGCCAATGGAGCCACCGGCGCCCGTCACCGTCACCACCTTACCGACCACGTTCTTGGCGAGCAAGAGGTGGTTGGGCGCCACAGGCTCGCGGCCCAGCAGGTCGTCAATGTCGAGCTCTCGCAAATCGGAAATGCTGACCTTGCCCTGGGCCAAATCGGTCACGCTGGGCAGCGTGCGAACCGCCACGCGGGCGCTGCCGATTTGGCCGAGGATTTCGTTGCGGCGGCGGCGCGCGAGGCTGGGCATGGCCAACAGCACATCGCTGATGTGGAGCGTGGCCACCACATGCTCCAGATCGGCCGGGTTGTAGATGGGCTGACCATTCAGCACATGACCGTGCAGGCGGTCGTCGTCGTCCAGAAAACCTGCCACCTGCATTTCGTGGCTGTTGGCCATGGCCGCTGCCAACTGGCGGCCCGTGCTGCCGGCGCCGTAAATCAACACCTTGGGCCTAGCGGCCCGCTTCAAAATGCTCTGGTACTGGTCACCCAGCCAGACGCGGGCCAGCGCCCTGGAGGCGCCGACAAACAACAGGAGCAAAATGGGCTGGATGATGCCGACCGTGCGGGGCACGCCAGCAATGCCAATGGCAGTGAATATGGATGCATACAACAGCCCGTATATGCCAACCGCTCGGGCTACCGCCAACAAAGCTGGCCAGCCGCTGTAACGAAAAATCGCGCGGTAGAGACCAGAGACTATAAAAATAGGCAGCGCTATGCTGATGGACGCACCGACCGCCCACAAAGCATTGTCAGACAGAGCTACAAACTCACCGAGCCTCAAGTAGTAAGCCAGCCAAACGGTCAGCACACACAAGGCTGTATCTGCCGCCAGGGCCAGCGCACGTTTGGCCATGCGTGGCATGGACAAGAGCAGGCTTTTCACGCTCAAGCCGTGAACATCAACTTTCATCGCCGCATAGCCTCTAGCAACACATGTGCCGTCACGTCGGCTGCCCTTTTCATATCTGAGTGGCTCAGGGTGGGGTGGACCAGCCACATCAAGCTGGTTTCACCCAACTGTCGCGCCACCGGCAGGCGACCCTGCGGACGCAAGGGAGTGCGGTCGAAGGCCTTCTCCAGATACACCTCACTGCAACTGCCTTGGTAGCAAGGCACGCCTTCGGCGATGATGGCTTCAATGATGCGATCACGACTCCAGCCGGGTGCTAGGTTGTACGGACGCACATAGGCATAGAATTTGTATTGCGCGTGCACGCAACCAACGGCACAGTGTTTCGTACCACCTGCACCACAGCCTGCGGAGCAATCACTGCAGCCCAACTGCGGTAAACGCACCGGGCCATCTTCACCGGCAAACGGCTGCAGCGCAGCCACCAAAGCGGCCGCGTTGGCTTGACGGCGGACAGTCCATTCAGCCATGCGGTGCAACTGTATACGGCCAATCGCAGCCTGTATTTCCAGCATGCGCCAATTGGTGCCGAAGCTCTCATGCAGCCACCGAAAGCCAGGAGGATGCTGGCGCTCGTACACCGCTTCGTAGCTCTTGCCGTGGTCTTTATAGGACCACATGGCCCGCCAAAGGGTTTCGTCGTTGGTGGTCACCATGCCGCCTTCACCACCGGTGGTCATGATTTTGTCCTGGCAAAAGCTCCAGGCCCCTACGTGGCCAATGCCACCCACACTGCGGCCCTTGTAGCGGGCGCCGTGGGCTTGGGCACAGTCTTCAATCACCTTCAGACCGTTTTCGGCCGCCAGCGCCATGATCGGGTCCATGTCACAAGGCCAACCGGCCAGGTGCACACAAATAACCGCTTTGGTTCTTGTCGTCAAGACTGCTGCAATCGTCTCAGCAGTCAGGTTGCCCGAATCTGCGTCCACGTCGGCAAACACCGGCGTGGCACCCGCATTCACCACGCACGAGACACTGGCAATGAAGGTGCGTGGCGTCACCACCACTTCATCGCCAGGGCCTATGCCCAGCGCCTTCAGCGCGACATCCAACGCAAGGGTTCCGTTGGCCAATGCCACTGCATGGTGTGTGCCGGCCCAGGCGGCAAACTCGCGCTCAAACTCACGGCATTCGCTACCAGTCCAGTAGTTCACCTTGTTAGACAGCAAAATACGCTGTACCGCTTCCGCCTCTTCAAGCGTAAAGCTGGGCCATGGTGCAAAAGAGGTATTCAACATAAGTTGTCAAGGTTTAAGCAGCGGCTTGGCCGGGTTACCCACTACGGTGACACCCGGGGGGACGCTCTTGGTGACCACGGCGCCCATGCCCACCACGGCACCGCGGCCGATCACCAGCGGTCGACCGGGCTGACCCTGCTTAAGTACGGCGCCTGTGCCTATGTAAGCATGGTCTTCCACCACCACATTGCCGTTGCACTTCACACCGGGGGCGAAAGTCACATAGTCGCCGATCACACAGTCGTGCTCCACGTAGCTGTACAGGTTGGCATGGAAGTGTTTGCCGATTCGGATGTTGCTGGTCAGGGTGACGAAGGGGCAGAGTATGGCCCCCTCGCCCAGTTGCACATCGTCCAGTTGTACTGTGTTCGCGGCGCGCACTTCAAAGAACTGCACACCATCAGCTATGCAGCGCTCTACCAGCTTCTGGCGCACGGCGCTGTTGGCGATGGCAATATTGATGTGTCGGCTGGTGGCGGGTTGGGCCAACCATTCGGTGTAGGTCATCACAGGGTGGCCGTTGCACTCGGCGGCGGGCGGGTGATCGTCCACGAACACCAATGAATGGGGCTCGCCGCTGGCCGCCCATTGATCACGAGCCAGTGGCATGACACCACGCCCACAGCCACTTGCACCGAATATAGCGACCTGCTTCATGGTGAGTTTTCTTCTGGCCTGCTGCCCGTGAATTTGGGCATGGTGGCATCGCCCGCCGCGCTGATGCCATCACGCACCAACACCTTCTTCACGGTGAGCCAGAGGATTTTGATGTCCAACCACAGACTGTGGTTGTCCACGTACCACACATCGAGCGCAAACTTTTGTTCCCAACTGATGGCATTGCGGCCGTTCACCTGGGCCCAGCCGGTGATGCCGGGGCGCACCTCGTGGCGGCGGACCTGTTTCGGTGAGTAGAGAGGCAGGTATTCCATCAACAGTGGTCGAGGCCCGACCAGGCTCATGTCGCCTTTGAGGACATTCCAGAGTTCAGGCAGTTCGTCCAGGCTAGAGGCTCGCAACCAGCGGCCGAAGGGAGTCAGGCGGTCGGCGTCTGGCAACAAAAGTCCATCGGTGCCGCGCTCATCCGTCATGGTGCGGAACTTCACCATTTCAAATGGTTTGCCCTTGAATCCAGGGCGAACTTGGCGAAAAAATACAGGGCTGCCAAGTTTGCTTCGCACCAACAATATCAGCACCAACAAAGGCAAAAAGAGCAGCGCCAATGCCAGAGAGGACCACGTTACGTCAAACAAGCGTTTCATTCAGGCCGCTCCAGACCCAGCACCGCCAGCAACTTTTGGTTGATCACACGGACGTCAAAACGCTCTTCTGCCAAGCGACGGCTCTCGGCTCCCATTCGACCGATCAATTCGGGGTGCTTGATGAAACGCTCCATGGCAGCAACCAAAGCGGGCACATCGCGCGGGGGCACCATGTAGCCATTCACGCTGTCCACCACCGTTTCACGACAGCCTGGCACATCGGTGGTGATCACCGGGCGCCCCATGGCCATGGCTTCTTGGGTACTGCGCGGCACCCCCTCGCGATAGGACGGGAGCACGAACACGCTGGTCTGCGCAAGCCAGGGTTTGACGTTGACTTGGCCCGGCCACTCCACCACACCGTCATCCAGCCACGGCTTGATGTCCTGTTCGCTAACCGCACCGGGGTTTGTATCTAGCCCTCCCAACAACCAAAAGCGAACATGCGGGTACCTAGACTTTACAAGCCGTGCGGCTTGAAGGTACTCAAAAATGCCTTTTTCACGAAGAAGCCGAGCAATCAATGTGAATGTGACTGGGCGAGTGTGAGGCAGGCACAATGGCCAGTCCTGCAAAGGTACGCCTATGCCACCGAGTAGGACTGTTTTATCGGGTCGCAAACCGCAGAGCTGCTGCAATTCCCGCGCATCATCTGCATTGAGCACGACTACTTTGTGGGCCAACCTAAACGCGACACGGTAGAGCTGTGCTATTACCCAACCAAGCCACCGCTGCTTGAATGAGCGCCCATTGACACCTTCAGTAAATGCATAGCCCATGCCTTCAACCATGGCAACGCGGTGGGGCACACCCGCCAACGCCGCTGCCAACATACCCCATATATTTGTTTTGGCGGCATAGGTAAACACTACGCGTGGCTTATAAACACGGAAATATCGCCATAGTTGAATCAAAGTTGCCAAGTCACGCAGCGGGTTCAGCCCGGCACGTGAAAGGTTAAAATCTGTAGTCTCCGCGCCCATCGACCCAACCAGCTGTTGAGAACCAACGTCCCAATCGGGCGCCATGACTGAAATTTTCGCCCCAATCGAGCGCAAAGCAGTAATTAGCGGCCCACGAAAATTTGCCACAGAAGGAGCGTAGTGGGAAATAATCGTTATATTTAGCGGCTTCAAGAAATACCCTATCAATCAAAATAAAATCACATCAAACAGCAACATCTACCCATACAGAACAATATGATCCAAGCATCACATCAATTGTGAAATTACTTTCAATATGGTTGCGCACCTGCTTGCTGATGAGCAAGCTACCATTCACATCTGACAGCGCACACAGGGCTTTAGCACATGCCTGTGCAAGGTCACCAGGCCTTCCTGCTTGAACCATCCAACCTGTTGTTCCTAGAATCCAACGTGCATCACCCACATCTGTGCAAACACAGGGCGTACCGCATGCCATAGCCTCCGCAACTGCATTCGGGAATGCCTCTGCGGAGGAGGAAAGCACGTGCAGGTCCAGCGCATTCATCACGTCAGGAATATCCGGCCGCTGGCCCAGCAACATGACACGGCTCTTAATACCCGCCTTATCAATCAGCTTTGTGAGTTCCAAGTTCGCCTCATCCATTCCCGTACCTACCAGCACCACACGAAATCGCTGGTGTTCTTGACTGAGAATGCCCAAGGCAGCAATCAGATTGGCATGGTCCTTGTACGGATCAAAACGAGCCACCATGCCAATCAAAGGCGTTGTATCGGGCACATTCCATTCTCGACGCAGGCGAGCCCGAGCCTCGGCATCAGGCTTGAATCTCGATAAGTCATAACCATTTGGAATTACGACCATGCGTTTGCTATCGTAACCTAACCCTTGGTGCACCTTTGCCGCACTGTGCGCACATGCCACAATCCGCTTGGGTACGAGGCCAGACAATTTGGCACATGCTTTGGCCACCCAAATTGTGACTCTGGATGAGCGATTGGGGTCGAGAATGGTATTGTGCAAGCCCCAGACCACTGGAATACCAATAACTCTAGCGAGCACGCCCCCTAAAAAGTCGGCATGGTACATCCAGGTCTGAACCACATCAGGCCGCCAGCGGCGCATGCAACGAAACAAGTTCCACACGCCACGCAGGCTGAGTCGGCCCCTGGGCATGTCAAGCGCAAGCACCTCCACACCCGTTTCGCGCAGCAGTGGGCCATATTTGCCGACACCCATCAGAGAAACGACCGCATGAACACATTTTTGATCCGCCGAGATCAAACGGAAAAGGACGGCTTCGGCGCCGCCGTCTTCAAGGCCTGTGATGACATGCAACACCCGCAAAGGCGGCTGAATCTGGTTCATTTCATTGAAACGGATTGGATTGACTGGGCATCAACACCGCCCAGTACGCTTTTAGGGCATGCCGCATGTCAAAATCGGCTGCACGCAGACGCACATTGGGGAGGTTTTCCCTGGGCATATTGAGCACATCGTCCATGGCCTCGGCAAGTTCTGACGGGTTCTCAACCGCTGTCAAACGCCCCCACCGCCCACCTTCCAAGATTTCGCGGGGTCCGCTCGGGCAATCCGTGCTGACGATGGGCGCTCCGCAGGCCATGGCTTCAACTAACACATTTCCAAATCCTTCCCACCGGGAAGACAGCACAAACATCCCGCACCGTGCCAAGTAGCTGTAGGGGTTAGTCACGAAACCAGGCATTTGAAAGGTATCGGCTGTCAGGCCCAGCTCAAGTGCCAAGGTCTCTAATTCTGCACGGGCATTGCCCTCGCCCAATATGAGTAGCCTAGCAGGTCGGCGCGCACGGAGCAGCGCAAAGGATTTGAGCAGTGTGGGAAAATCTTTGGCATCGGTCAGCCGGCCTATGGCCAGCACAACCGGCGGCTGCCCTTGGGCAAACCACGGATGGTCAACAGGTTGAATGGCCAACTTGGCAATCTGGGCCAAGTCGAATGGGTTGTAAATGGTAGTGACACGCCCAGCGGACAAGCGCGCGAAACGCGTCAAGTCTTCGGCGGCGTTGCGCGACACCGCCACCACAGCGGCCGCTTGGGAGTAAAGGCGTTTGACCAGTGCGTACACCGCCTTGGCCCCAACCCCCCGAACGCGTTCGGACTCCACCGAAATCGTGTTATGTTCAGCAACGACCACACGCGTGCGCGCGCCTGCCATCCGCGCGGCCACCAACGCGACGACGTTGGCGTGGTTCATGGCCGACAGCAACGCCGCTGGGCGCTCGCGCTTGAGGTAACGCGCCAAAGGCAGCAAGGCGCGCAGTACGCGGGGAACCTTCAGGTCCACAACATGCACCGCAGGGTGCAGATCGGCCAGATACACACCTACGGCCTCACCCAGTACCAGATGCACCACTTGCCCACGTTCCGCATAACCATTGGCCAGCGTGACCATGACCCGTTCGGCGCCGCCGCCCCCCAGAGAAGGCAAAAACAACGCCAGAACGGGCAGGGTTTGGCTCGACGCTGTCAGGGTCTCTGTCATGTTCGATTTCTGCATATCCACCTCGACCGCACCCAGCGTAAGCCAAAACTGATCAAACGCGCAAAGCGGTAGGGGCTTCTAAACGCAGCAGACCATGAGACCAAGTGCCTATGAGACCAAAGGCTCGATTCAAAAGCACGCAACCCTTTGCATTCGGCGGATCGCCAAATTTTTCCGTAAAAATTGAGAGCCTCATCCAGATTCACAATGCGATAATCTCTAGACTCAGCACCCAAATCAGATGAAATGGAGGCCCAAACTTCGCGCTCGCGCAGCCAAATGAAGAAATCAGAAATTTGCTGGTGCTTATATCCAGTAATCAGGGAATTCTCCCGCTCGATATACCGATATCCCAAATTATCCACAAAAACAACCTTGGCACCTTGGCTATGAAGCAGATATCTCCCATTAAAGAACTGGTCTTCTGCTAAGAATTCAGGAGAACCAGATAAATCAATTTCAAGAACCAATTTCCGTCTGTAAATTTTGTTCCACAAAGGATACATTCCACCGCGCCACCCACCAACCAACAGGGACAAAGCCTCTCCAGAACCTAGAACTTTTGACGCGAAGCAAATCTGCGAAATCAAATTGCCATCACCATCGAATTGCGCATACCCAGACACAACCATGACAGCCTCCGATGAAAACGCATTGATCATGGTTGAAAAATGGTTTTGCTCCAACTCATCATCGGCATCCACAAACGTCAAAAGATCAGCCGTTGCAATACGAACACCAGTCAATCGGGCAGCCAATGCTCCTTGATTCTCCTGTGTGAGCACCTTGATACGCCCATCAAGACGCGCGGCGTTGTGAGCCACATCCAAGGTGTTGTCAGAAGATCCGTCATCTACACAGATCACTTCAAAATCTTGGTAGTCCTGCAAAAGAACAGACTGCAAAGTGTTATGCAGGGTTTTTTCCGCATTGTAGCAAGGGATTACAACAGAGAGCGCAGGCATTCAGAATTCCAGACTACGGTTTTCTCTTGCATGGCGCAACACGAAGCAAAAAACCACCAACCAATGCACCAAACAAACCAAAACCGTCGAGACAGCCAAGCCTGCTGCACCCAGAGGATACAAAAACCCCACTGCAACCAGCTTGACCAATAAACCAACCAAAGCCATGGCCAAGTAGGCTTTCTGCGCACCATCTGACACCAGCCAGTTGAACCAGACCGTACTGGCCATATAAAAAGGCAGTTGAAAGCCGAGCCAAGTGAGCAACTCGGCCACACGCACCGTGTCAGACGGGGTGAAGGCCCCACGCTCAAACAACAGCGTTACAGCAGCCTCTGCGAACAATGCAATGAACAATGCACCCGCGCAACCCAAAGCGAACATGCGCCTGCCCCACGACTTGGCTAGGGACCAACTGGTTGCTCTGTCTGTTTGAGCAGCGAATACGGGCAGCACAGCCCGCCCGATCACCATTGCCGTCATGCTTATGGCCAATGCCATGATGCGGCTCGCATACGAAAAGCTGGTAATGGCTCCTCCACCCATGTGCCCCAGCACCAAGGTATCAACCAAAACCGTGCTAGACATGATGATCTGAGCCACCAACGCTACACCAATACCTCGCAGCAATCGCCAAACATTTGAATGCCTAGAAGGCCAAGCCATCGATAAACCGACATCAGCTTTTGTGAGTTTAAGCAAGACATAGAGCTGAATAGCAGCACCGAAAACCAAACCTATATTCAATGGCGTAACGCCCAGGTCACTGGAAAACAACCAAGGCCAGACCAACAAACTGACAGAAATACAAGCCGCCGGAAATGCTTCCAGCAGGGTGTTGGCATGGCGTTGAGCACTCATCAACCAAGTTGAGTAAAAAGCTGCGAGACCACTGAAAAAGACAAAAAATGAAACAAAAACAACACTTTGAATTGCTGCCGAGGTCGCTGCAGACCCCAAACCTGCAAGACCACTCTCCAAGAACCACGACAGGACCGCAGCAGTTACAAAAGACATTAAAACTGCCATCCAGGCAGACAAGCTCGATAAATCTTTGGCTATTTCTCGAGCGGCGACAGCGTCTTTAGAGCGGAGCTTAACAAGGACAGGTGTCAAGCCAAACCAGAGAGCAGCAGCGAAGACGCTGACTGGCCAGCTCGCCAAGCCGAAAACAAATAAATGCCCATCCAACTGCTCCGCTGTGCCCAAACTATAGGCCAACGCCACCTCTTTTATCGCAGCAATTGATTTTGCAATAAAAAGAAAGGCCGCAACCGAAAGCATCCCTTTAAAAATACGCCGACTTTCAGAACTGCTGACTTGAATCCGGCCGCGCAATAATTGCAGCAAGTTACCCCAATGCACAATCAAAGAACGAGGCTTCACAAATAGCCACTCTCAAATTGCCAGGTGCTTTGGCACATTTGGCCGAGTTGGTGCTGAGCATGCCAAGCCAGTTTCATGGCAGCTTTTTGGTTATCTGCATAGCAAGCTGCTACATCCCCGGAGCGGCGGGGACCCACTTGGAAGGGAATGCGTTTTCCAGTAGCCAGCTCAAATGCTTGGATCATGTCCAGCACGCTATAACCTTTGCCAGTACCCAGATTGAACACCTCACAGGGCAGTGTGCTGTGGTTCAAGTAGTCCAGCGCAGCTCGATGGCCTTCTGCCAAATCCATGACATGGATATAGTCTCTAACCCCTGTGCCGTCAGGTGTGGCGTAGTCGTCACCCCACACATTCAGATAAGGCAGTTTGCCTGCCGCCACACGGGCGATGTAGGGCATGAGGTTGTTGGGAGTGCCGCTGGGGTCTTCACCAATGAGCCCACTTTCATGCGCGCCCACTGGATTGAAGTAACGCAGAATGGCGATGCGCCAGGTGGCATCGCTGGCGGCCAGGTCCTGCAGCATTTCTTCGATGTGCAGCTTGGTTCGGCCGTAGGGGTTGATGGCGCCTGTGGGGTGATCTTCGTCCAGTGGCAGGTATTGCGGCTGGCCATACACAGTGGCGCTGCTGGAAAACACCAGCTTGCGCACACCCTCGGCCTGCATAGCCTCCAACAGGCTTATGGCACCGCTCACGTTGGCATTGAAGTACGCCAGCGGTTGCTGAACCGATTCGCCCACGGCCTTGAGGCCGGCAAAATGAACTACTGCCTGAATGTTGTACTGGCGAAGGATGTGCTGAACACGAGCAGTTTCGCGTACGTCACACACCTCCAGCGGGTGCGCTTGACCAGTGATGCGCCCGATGCGGGTAACCACACTGGCTTGGCTATTGCACAGGTTGTCGAGCAACACGACATGGTGCCCGGCTTGGGCTAGCACGACGGCGGTGTGGCTGCCGATGTAGCCGGCGCCCCCAGTGAGCAGAATATTCATGGGTGAAGCCTAGACAGCACTGTGCCTGTGCGGCGACTCCCATGTGCTGCTTGAGTTTTACTAATCGTTGGATTCTACTAGGCGGGTACCACGTGCACCATCACTGGGCGTTGTAACAATTCGCCAAAGCCAGAGGGGTGGCTTGTTCATCCTTGGCCGCCAGCAGTGGCAGCCCTGGCAATGGCCAGGCGATGCCCAGTGCCTCGTCGTTCCACAGCAAACTGCGCTCGTGCTCGGGGTACCAGTAGTCCGTGGTTTTGTAGAGGAATTCGGCGGTTTCGCTCAAGGTCAAGAAGCCGTGGGCAAAGCCCGGCGGCACCCACAGCTGCTTGTGGTTGCTGGCGCTCAGCACCTCGCCCACCCAGTGGCCGAAGGTGGGGCTGCTTTGGCGCAGGTCCACCGCCACGTCGAACACCTCGCCCTGCACCACCCGCACCAGCTTGCCCTGGGGGTGCTGGATTTGGTAGTGCAGCCCGCGCAGCACGCCCCGGGCGGATTTGCTGTGGTTGTCTTGCACAAACTGCACGCCCTGCAGGCCGGTGGCTTGCTCGAAGTCGCGCTGGTTGAAGCTTTCGAAGAAGAAGCCGCGGGCGTCGCCGAACACTTTGGGTTCGAGCACCAGGACTTCGGGGATGGCGGTGGGGGTGACGGTGTAGGGCATGGCAACCTTTACTTGAGCAAACCCAGCAGATACTGCCCATAGCCATTCTTGGCCAGGGGCTGCGCGAGGCGTTGCAGTTGCTCGGCACCGATCCAGCCGTTGCGCCAGGCAATTTCTTCCGGGCAGGCGATCTTGAGGCCCTGGCGCCGCTCCAGCGTGGCGATGAACTGCCCCGCGTCCAGCAGGCTGTCGTGGGTACCGGTGTCGAGCCAGGCGTAGCCGCGGCCCATGGTTTGCACGTTCAACTGGCCTTGCTGCAAATAGGCTTGGTTGACGCTGGTGATTTCCAGTTCGCCCCGCGCGCTGGGCTGGACGGCCTTGGCGATGTCCACCACCTGTGGGTCGTAAAAATACAGGCCAGTGACGGCGTAGTGGCTTTTGGGTTGTTTGGGCTTTTCTTCGATGCTGATGGCCTGGCCCTGGGCGTTGAACTCCACCACGCCGTAACGTTCGGGGTCTTGCACGTGGTAGGCGAACACGGTGGCGCCGGTGGTTTGCGCATCGGCCGCCTGGAGCAGGGGCTGGAAGTCGTGCCCGTAGTAGATGTTGTCGCCCAGCACCAGCGCGCTGGGGGCGTTGCCGATGAAAGGCTCGCCAATGATGAAGGCCTGGGCCAGCCCGTCGGGGCTGGGCTGCACGGCGTACTGCAGGTTCATGCCCCATTGGCTGCCGTCGCCCAGCAGTTGCTGGAAGCGCGGGGTGTCTTGCGGGGTGCTGATGAGCAGCACATCGCGCATGCCCGCCAGCATGAGGGAGCTGAGCGGGTAGTAGACCATGGGCTTGTCGTACACCGGCAGCAGTTGCTTGCTGATGGCCAGCGTGGCCGGGTGCAGCCGGGTGCCGGAGCCACCGGCGAGGATGAGGCCTTTGCGTGCGGTCATGTTCGAGTTTCTCCCTGTCAAAAATTCACAGAATTTCGGCCAGCAGCCGGTCCACCCCTTGCTGCCACGGCGGCAGGTGCAGACCGAAGGTGGCTTGCAGCAAGGTGGTGTTCAGGCGCGAGTTGTGCGGGCGCCGCGCGGGCGTGGGGAAGGCGCTGGTGGGCACGGGGGCCACGTCCTGGACCGCCCAGTCGGCCTCGGGCCGCAGGCGCCGGGCCTGGGCGATGACGTGGTTGGCGTAGCCGTGCCAGGTGGTTTCACCCGCCGCGGCCAAGTGATAGATGCCCGGCCCTTCGCCGGTGCGCAAGACGTGTCGCACCGCATGGGCGGTGACGTCGGCGATGAGTTCGGCCCCGGTGGGCGCACCGAACTGGTCGGCGATGACGGTGAGGCGTTCGCGCTCGCGCGCCAGGCGCAGCATGGTTTTGGCGAAGTTGCCGCCACGCGCCGCATACACCCAACTGGTGCGAAAGATGAGGTGTTGGCGTCCGGCCTGCAGGATGCGCTGCTCACCCTCGAGCTTGGTGAGGCCGTAGGCGTTGAGGGGGCCGGTGGCATCGCCCTCTTGCCAGGGGGTGTGGCCGCTGCCGTTGAAGACATAGTCGGTGCTGTAGTGCACCAGCCAAGCCCCCACGGCGTGCGCGGCCTGGGCCAGCACGCCCGGGGCTTCGGCGTTGATGCGGCGGGCCAGGGCCACGTCGGACTCGGCCTGGTCCACGGCGGTGTAGGCGGCCGCGTTGACGATGACCTGCGGGCGCACGGCATGCACCGTGCGGGCCAGGCCCGCCAGGTCGGACAGATCGCCGCACAAGGGCTGGTCCAGCGGGGGCAGGCCCTGCCACGCGGGCAGTTGGGCCGTTTGCAGGGGCGACAGGCCGTCGCGGTCCAGCGCGATGACGTGGCCCAGGGGCGCCAAGCTGCGTTGCAGTTCCCAGCCGACCTGGCCGTTCTTGCCCAGCAGCAAAATGCGCAGCGGGCTCATGCGGCGTGGGCGGCGGCAGCGGCGCCGTACTGTTGGTTCACCCAATCCCGGTAGCTGCCGCTTTGCACGTGCTGCACCCACTCCGGGTGATCCAGGTACCACTGCACCGTCTTGCGGATGCCGGTCTCGAAGGTTTCGGCCGGCTTCCAGCCCAGTTCGCGCTCGATCTTGCGCGCGTCGATGGCGTAGCGCCGGTCGTGGCCGGGACGGTCTTGCACATGGGTGATTTGCGCTTGGTAGCTGCTGCCGTCGGCCTTGGGGCGCAACTCATCCAGCAGCGCGCAGACGGTGTGCACGATGTCGATGTTGGGCTTTTCGTTCCAGCCGCCGACGTTGTAGGTTTCGCCCAGTTGGCCAGCCTCCAGCACGCGGCGGATGGCGCTGCAGTGGTCTTTCACGTAGAGCCAGTCGCGCACCTGCAGGCCGTCGCCATAGACCGGCAGGGGCTTGCCGGCCAGGGCGTTGACGATCATCAGCGGGATGAGCTTTTCGGGGAAGTGGTAGGGCCCGTAGTTGTTGCTGCAGTTGGTGGTGAGCACCGGCAGGCCGTAGGTGTGGTGCCAGGCACGCACCAGGTGGTCAGACGCGGCTTTGCTGGCGCTGTAGGGGCTGTTGGGTTCGTAGGGGTGGGTTTCCGCAAACGGCGGATCGTCCTTGGCCAGGGTGCCGTAGACCTCGTCGGTGCTGACGTGCAGGAAACGGAAGGCGGTTTTCTCGGCCTCGGGCAAGGCGGACCAGTAGGCGCGCACGGCTTCGAGCAGGCGGAAGGTGCCGACGATGTTGGTCTGGATGAAGTCTTCGGGGCCGTGGATGGAGCGGTCCACGTGGCTTTCGGCGGCGAAGTGCAGCACGGCGCGCGGACGGTGCTGGGCCAGCAGGGCATCCACCAGGGTGCGGTCGCCCAGGTCGCCTTGGACGAAGAAGTGGCGCGCGTCGCCCTGCAGGCTGGCCAGGTTTTCCAGGTTGCCGGCGTAGGTCAGCTTGTCGAGGTTGACGACGGGCTCGTCGCACTGGGCCAGCCAGTCGAGCACGAAGTTGCTGCCAATGAAGCCGGCGCCGCCGGTGACGAGAATCATGCCCTGGTGCTCCTACTGAAGTGAACACCCAATTATCGATGCAGCGACACCTGCGGGGCTGACCGAGCCTGCGACCGTGCGGACGCGTTGCACAATGCACGCTCGACGCAACCCATTGACGAAGGAACCCCCCCGTGTCTGACCTGAAAGCCGCTTTTGAAGCTTCTGTGGCCGCAACCAAAGACCTGACCCAGCGCCCCGACAACCAGACGCTGCTGAAGCTCTACGCGCTGTACAAGCAGGCCACCGAGGGCGACAACGCCGCCACCAAGCCCGGCTTCGGCGACCTGGTGGGCCGCGCCAAGTGGGACGCCTGGGCCGCCTTGAAAGGCACCAGCGCCGACGACGCGATGCAGCGCTACATCGACCTGATGGACACGCTGGAGTGACCCCGCGGCCGGTCGCTCAGGCCGGCGCCACCTCCACCAAACAGTCGTAAAACGTGGGCGCCCGGCCCAGGTCGGTCAGGCGCTGGCTGGTGAGTTCGTTCACGTTGGTGCCATTGAGCCCGAGCTTGCGCCACCAGATGCCCAGCCCGTTGACCACGCCGGGGCGGGCGCGCTCGGTCACCCGGGCGGCGCAAACATAGTGGCCGCGGTCGTTGAACACGCGCACGGTGCTGCCGTCGGCGATGCCGCGCGGGACGGCGTCTTGCGGGTGGATTTCCAGCAGCGGCTGGCCTTCGGCGTCGCGCAACGAGCGCACGTTGACGAAGGTGGAGTTGAGAAAGTTGCGTGCCGGCGGCGAGATCATGGCCAGCGGGTGGCGCGGGTCGCTGCCCGGAGCCTCGTGGTTGGGCAGCACCTCGGGCAGGCCGTCCAGCCCCTGCGCGGCCAGGCGTTCGCTGAAGAACTCGCACTTGCCCGACGGCGTGGGGAAGCCGCCTTGGGCGAACGGCGCCTCGGGCAGCGGCAGGGTGACGAAGCCGTCGCGCAGCAGCGCGTCGAAATCCACCGCATCGCCAAAGGCCTGGCGGCACAGGGTTTCGTCGTCGTCCTGGAAGCAGGGGTCGGTGTAACCCATGCGGCGCGCCAGTTCGCGGAAGATGTGCGTGTTGGGCCGTGCCTGCCCCACCGGAGCGATGGCCGGGCGGTTCAGCAGCACGTCGGTGTGGCCGTAGCTGGCGTGCACGTCCCAGTGTTCCAGCTGGGTGGTGGCGGGCAGCAGGTAGTCGGCGTAGTCGGCGGTGTCGGTCTGGAAGTGCTCCAGCACCACGGTGAACAGGTCGTCGCGGGCAAAGCCCTGCACCACCTGGGACGAGTCTGGCGCCACCGCCACCGGGTTGCTGTTGTACACCACCAGCGCCTCGATGCGCGGGCCCCATTCGGCCGAGGTGGGCCGCAGCAGGTCGTCGCCGATGGTGCTCATGTTGACCACGCGGGGCTGCGCTTGACCCGAGGCGGCGAACAGATCGGGCCGCTGCAACACCTGGCGCTGCACCGGAAACGCGCCGGAACTGCTGAGCAGCAGCCCCCCGGCCCGGTGGCGCCAGGCCCCCAGCACGACCGGCAGGCAGGCCACCGCCCGCACCGCATTGCCGCCGCCGCGCACCCGCTGCATGCCGTAGTTCAGCCGGATGGCCACCGGCGCCCGTTGCTCAAAGCAGGTGCCGATGTCGCGCGCCAGCGCCTCGATCTGCGCCACCGGCACGCCACAGACCTCGGCGGCGCGCGCCGGGGGCCACTGCAGCGCCCGTTCGCGCAGCTGCGGCCAGCCCACCGTGTGCTGCGCCAGGTAGGCGTGATCCACCCAGCCGTGCTGGACGCAGGCGTGGATGAGCGCGTAGGCGAGCGCCGCGTCGGTGCCCGGCCGCAGGGCGATATGTTCGTGGCACTTGTCGGCGGTTTCGCTGCGGCGCGGGTCGATGCAGACCAGCCGGGCGCCGCGGCGCTTGGCCTCCTGCGCGTGGCGCCAGAAATGCAGGTTGCTGCCCACCGAGTTGCTGCCCCAGATGAGGATGAGGCGCGATTCGGCGAAATGCTCGACCCGCATGCCCTGTTTGGTGCCCAGGGTGTACTCCAGCCCGGCCGCGCCGGCCGAGGCACAGATAGTGCGGTCCAGCCACGAGGCACCCAGGCGGTGGAAAAAGCGCGCGGCGATGCTCTCGCCTTGCACCAGCCCCATGGTGCCGGCGTAGCTGTAGGGCAGGATGGCACGCGGGTCGCGCGCGGCGATGGCCTGCAGGCGGGCGGCGATGTCGTCCAGCGCTGCGTCCCACGACACCGGCTCGAACTGCCCACTGCCCTTGGGCCCCACCCGCTTGAGCGGCGTCAGCAGCCGTTCGGGGTGGTGGGTGCGCTCGTGGTAGCGCGACACCTTGGCGCAGAGCACGCCACCGGTTTGCGGGTGATGCGGGTTGCCCTGCACCTTGACGGCCACACCGTTCTGCACGGTGGTGACGAAGGAACAGGTGTCGGGGCAGTCGTGCGGGCAGGCACCGACGACGGTGCGGACACCGGTTTCAGGGGCGGCGGGGGTGGCGGTGAAATCCATGCGGCCATTGTGCGACACGCGCGCCCACGCGAACAAAGCGGCGGGTTTTCGTTAACATGGCCGTTCCACGCGAGAGAGACCGGCCATGACCCTGAACGACTCCATCCTGGCGCACGCCGCCGAGCTGACGCAGCTGCGCCGCGACCTGCACGCCCACCCCGAGCTGTGCTTTCAGGAAGTGCGCACCGCCGACCTGGTGGCCGGCAAGCTGGCGGAATGGGGCATCGAGGTGCACCGGGGCCTGGGCCGCACCGGCGTGGTGGGCGTGGTGCACGGCCGCGACGGCGGTGCCTGCGGCCGCGCCGTGGGCCTGCGCGCCGACATGGACGCCCTGCCCATGACCGAGCTCAACACCTTCGCCCACGCCAGCCGCCACGCCGGGCGCATGCACGCCTGCGGCCACGACGGCCACACCGCCATGCTGCTGGCCGCGGCCCAGCACCTGGCCCAGCACCGCGACTTCGACGGCACCGTGGTGCTGATCTTCCAGCCGGCCGAAGAAGGCGGCGGCGGCGCTCGCGAGATGATCAAGGACGGCCTGTTCGAACGCTTCCCCGTGGAAGCGGTGTTCGGCATGCACAACTGGCCCGGCTACCCGGCCGGCAGCTTCGCCGTCAGCCCCGGGCCGGTGATGGCCTCCAGCAACGAGTTCAAGATCGTCATCCGCGGCAAGGGCAGCCACGCCGCCCTGCCGCACAACGGCATCGACCCGGTGCCCATCGCCTGCCAGATGGTGCAGGCCTTCCAGACCGTCATCACCCGCAACAAGAAGCCGGTGGACGCGGGCGTGATCAGCGTGACCATGATCCACACCGGCGAAGCCACCAACGTGGTACCCGACCACTGCGAGATCCAGGGCACGGTGCGCACCTTCACGCTGGACGTGCTGGACTTGATCGAGCGGCGCATGCGCGAGATCGCCCAGCACACCTGTGCGGCTTTCGGTGCCAGTTGCGACTTCGAGTTCGAGCGCAACTACCCACCCACGGTGAACAGCCCGGCCGAGGCCGAATTCGCCCGCCGGGTGATGTGCGACGTGGTGGGCGACGCGATGGTGCTGGCGCAGGAGCCCACCATGGGTGCGGAAGACTTTGCCTACATGCTGCAGGCCCGGCCTGGGGCCTACCTGTTCATTGGCAACGGCGACGGTGCGCACCGCGCCGGCTACGAAGGCGGCGGCCACGACGCCGGGCCCTGCACCCTGCACAACCCGCGCTACGACTTCAACGACGACCTGATCCCCCTGGGCGGCACTTACTGGGTGGAGCTGGCCACGCGCTGGCTGGCGTCGGCAAAACGGTGATGGGCGATGGCCAGCAGGCCATCGAAGATCAAGGGTTCCACCAGCTCGAACGGCACCGTCATGCTCGGGGCCATTTTCCAGCCGGCGCCGCCGGTCATGACGCACACCGGGTCCACGCCGGTGTGCTGGCGCAGGTTGTCCACCATGCGCTGCACCGCCCCGGCAATGGCAAAGGTGCCGCCGCTGGTGAGCGCGTCGCTGGTGTTGGTGGGAAAGTTGCGCACCTCGCCGGTGGGCACGTGCAGCCCGGCGGTGCCGGACTCCAGCGCCCGCAGCATGATGCCGTGCCCCGGCAAGATGATGCCGCCCAGGAACTTGCCGTCGGCGTCGATGGCCTCGACCGTGACCGCCGTGCCCACCATGACCAGCACGCAGGGCACCCGCTGGCCCCGCGCCAGCAGGCGCTGGCGCGCGCCGATCATGGCGACCCAGCGGTCGGAGCCCAGCCGCGCCGGGTGGTCGTAGCCATTGGTCAGGCCGGCCTCGGCGGCGCTGGACACCACCCATTGCGGGGCCACGTCCCACAGCTCCAGCTGCTCCTGCACCCGGCGCTTGACCGCGTCGCCGGCCACCACACAGCCCAGCACATGGGTGGGCGCGCGCAGCGTGGCCCAGTCGCCTTCGGCCAGGGCCTCGATGTTTTCCAGAAACTGCACGCCGTGCGCCAGCATGCGCGCGCCCACGCCAGGGGCCTCGTACAAGGCCCATTTCAGGCGCGTGTTACCCACATCCAGTGCCAGCAAAGTCATGGGCAGATGATAGCCGGCGCGGCGTGGGTAGAAACCCGGTGGCGGTTTGAGCAGACGCTCAGTTCTGGCGCCACGGCAGGCCATGGAAGCGCCAGCCGCCGCGCTGGCCGCGGTGGGCCTGCCCGTCGGGGTCGCCCTCGAAGCCCTCCAGGATGTTGTACGCCTCCAGCCCGAGTTCGGTGGCGCGCTTGGCCGCGGCGATGGAGCGCACCCCGCTGCGGCACAGCAGCACCAGCTTGCGCCCACCGGCGGCGGCCTGCACCCCGGCGTCAAAGCCCGGGTTCATGGCCATGCCGGGCCACTGCTTCCAGGCCAACGGCACCGCGTCGGGCACGTAGCCCACCCACTCGCGCTCGGCGTCGGTGCGCACGTCCACCAGCACCGCCTCGCCGGCCTGCACCCACTGCCAGGCCAACAGCGGCGACACGTCGCCGGCGTAACCGGCGGCCGGCCGGGGCACCTGCAGCAGCGCGCCGTCGGCGTCGTGGCGCTGGCCCGAGGTCAGGTTGGCGGGCACGGCCTCGTCGATGCGCTTGGGCCGTGGCAGGTTAAGACCGCTCATCAAGGCCACGAATTCGTCGCGCGTTTTGCCCGCCACCCGGGCGTTGCCGGCCTTTTCCTGGCCAATGCTGCTGTGGGTGCGGCCCTGGTAGTCGTGGCCGGGCCAGACGGTGGTGTCGTCGGGCAGGCGGAACAGCACCTCGGTCAGGCTGTGGTACAGCGCCTCGGCGCTGCCGGACTGGAAATCGGTGCGGCCGCAGCCGTTGATCAACAAGGTGTCGCCGGTGAACACGTGGCGCTCGCCCGCGGCCTCCCACAGGTAGGAGACGCTGCCGGCGGTGTGGCCGGGCGTGGCCAGCACGCGCAGGGTGTGGCCGCCAAAGGCCAGGGTGTCGCCGTCGTGCAGCTGGCGCAGCGCGGTGGTGATGCCGCAGCCGGCCGGCGCGGCGGTTTTGGCGCCGGCGTGCTCGGCCAGCTTGCCGGCGCTGGTGATGTGGTCGGCGTGGGCGTGGGTTTCCACCGTCCAGACCAGGCGCAAGCCGTAATCGCGCAGCACCGCCAGGTCGCGTTCCAGTTGCAGGTCCACCGGGTCGATGATGAGGGCCTCGCGCGTGGCCACATCGAACAGGACGTAGGTGTAGGTGCTGGAGTCGGGGTCGAACAACTGGAGGGGACGCATCGGCGGGCCTTTGGGGTAGAGAAAGCGGGTCTTGCGCATCATAAAGACATGTACCGGTCACGGCACAAGCTACAACCACAGCACCCCCTGTCCAGCACACAGGCGACAGCAGGGTCCGTTTTCTTTCAACGGCCCGCTTGAAGAAATTTCAAGCCGCGTGAAAGCCGAAAAAACACAAAAAAAATCAAAGACTTAGAAAATTAACCCAAAAACTGGCCGGGAAAACCCGGTCCCTGCGGCGGGCCAGCGCTCTCCACAATGGCTGGCGCCTTGTTGGGCACACAAACCTACTGGAGACAAACCATGAAAACCTTGCTGAAAGCCATTCCGCTGTGCGCGGCCCTGGTTGCCGCCGCACCGAGCACCTGGGCCCAGGAAACCGTCCGCTGGGGCATTCCCATGTCCTTTGGCTCCAACCTGACCGCCCTGGGCGACACCATGCCCTGGGTGTCCGAGCAGTTGAAGAAAGTCTCGGGCGGCACCGTCAACCTGCAGGTGTTCGAGCCGGGCAAGCTGGTGCCGGCGCTGGGGGTGTTTGACGCGGTCTCCACCGGCAAGGTGGAGGCGGGCTACAGCTTCATGGGTTACGAGCTGGGCAAGGTGCCGGTGTCGGCCATTTACGGCGCCCTGCCCTTTGGCATGGAAACGCCGCAGTTCGCCGCCTGGATGTACTACGGCGGCGGCGACGCGCTGCTGAAAGAGGCCTTCCGCCCGCACAACGTGTACCCCATCTTGTGCGGCTCCATCAGCCCCGAAGGCGCCGGCTGGTTCCGCAAGGAAATCAAGACCCCGGCCGACCTGCAGGGCCTGAAGTTCCGCGCCGCCGCACTGGGCGGCAAGATCTACCAGAAGCTGGGCGCCTCGGTGACCATGCTGCCGGGCGGCGAGCTGTACCAGGCGTTGGAAAAAGGCGTGCTGGACGGGACCGAGTTCTCGCTGCCGTCGGTGGACGACCAGCTGGGCTTTGCCAAAGTAGCCAAGCACTACTACATGCCCGGCTGGCACCAGCCGTCCACCAACCAGTACCTGTACGTGAACCTGCAGGTGTGGAACAAGCTCAAGCCGCAGACCCAGGCCCAGATCGAAACCACCTGCACCGCCGGCGTGGCGATTGCCATGGCCAAGGCCGAGGCGACCCAGGCCGCCGCGCTGGAGAAGTTCGAGAAAGAAGGCGTGAAGCTGCACCAGTTCAACAAGACCATGCTGGACGCGTTTGGCAAGGCGTCGCGCGAGGTGCTGGCCGAAGAGTCCGCCAAGGACCCGATGTTCAAGAAGACCTACGACAGCATGTCGGCCTTCATGAACAAGAACCGCAAGTGGCACGACCTGGGCTACCTGCCGCGTGACTACAAGAACTGATCCACCCACCCCCTGACCTTGAGGAGAGCACCAGCATGTCCACCGCCGTGAGTCCCGATGCCCCGTCCAACGCGGGGGCCTCGGGCATCGCCTTGCCCACCACCGCCCTGTCCCGGGGCATCGACCGGCTGATCACCGGGGTGGGCGAATTCGCCTCGGCGCTGTGGACCGTGCTGGTGCTGGTCATCGTGGTGCAGGTGGTGGCGCGCTACGCCTTCGGCAAGGGCTCCATCATGATGGAGGAGCTGCAGTGGCACCTCTACGCCATCGGCTTCATGCTGGGCCTGTCCTTCACCGAAATGCGCGAACGCAACGTGCGCATCGACGTGCTGGCCGAAAACTTCCGCCCGCGCACCCGGCTCTGGATCGAGCTGCTGGGCACGCTGCTGCTGTTCCTGCCCTTCACCCTCATCGTCATCTGGTACGGGCTGCCGTTCACGGCCACGTCGTGGAACCTGAGCGAGGTCTCGGCCGCGCCGGGCGGCCTGCCCTACCGCTGGTTCATCAAATCCTTCATCGTCAGTGCGTTCGTGCTGCTGGCGCTGGTGGGCCTGGGACGGCTGTCCCGGGTCTGGGCCGCGCTGTTTGGCGGCCGCTGAGTCACGCCCCCACTCCCACACAAAACCACAACACAGGAGCCGGGCACCATGCCTTTTTACGAATACCTGTCCATCGCCCTGATGGTGATCTTCATCGGTGCGTTGTTCACCGGCTACCCGGTGGCGTGGCTGCTGGGCGGCATTTCACTGCTGTTCGCCGCCGTTGGCATCTACCTGGGCCAGTACGCCGGGCTGGACACCTTCCTGATGACCAACTGGATGAAGTTCTCCGGGGTGGTCGACCGCTTTGACGCCATCATGTCCAACTGGGTGCTGGTGTCGCTGCCCATGTTCGTCTACATGGGTCTGATGCTGGACCGCTCCGGTGTGGCCGACATCATGATGAAGAACTTCGTCAAGGTGTTCGGCGGCATCAAGGGTGGGCTGGGTCTGACGGTGATCGTCATCGGCATCTTGCTGGCGGCGTCCACCGGCATCGTGGGCGCGTCGGTGGTGCTGCTGGCGGTGCTGTCCATGCCGGTGATGCTGCAGAACAACTATTCCAAGCGCTTGGCTTCGGGGGTGGTGGCGGCGTCGGGCACGCTGGGCATTCTCATCCCGCCGTCCATCATGCTGGTGCTGATGGCCGACCAGGTGGCCACCTCGGTGGGCGACCTGTTCATGGGCGCGCTGGTTCCGGGCGTGGCGCTGGGCCTGCTGTACATGGTGTTCCTGCTGGTGGTGGGCCTGGTGCGGCCCGACCTGGTGCCGGCGCGCGCGGCCGACGCCGAGAAGCTCACGCTCAAGCAGCTGAGCGTGGCCTTCCTGTCCACCCTACCCACCATGAGCCTGATCCTGTTGGTGCTGGGCTCCATCTTCTTCGGCATTGCCACGCCCACCGAGGCCTCGGGCCTGGGCGCTTTTGGCGCCATTTTGCTGGCCGCGGCCAACAAGCGACTGAGCTGGAGCGTGATCCGTCAGGTGGGCATCGAGACCACGCTGACCACCTGCTTCATCTTCGCCATCTTCATCGGCGCCACGGTGTTCGCCTACGTGCTGCGGCTGATCGGTGGGGACGAGCTGATCAGCGAGTTTTTCAAGAACCTGGGCCTGTCGCCCACGGGTCTGGTGCTGGTGGTGCTGCTGGTGGTGTTCATCGCCGGCTTCTTTCTCGACTGGTTCGAGATCGTGCTCATCGTGCTGCCGCTGCTGGCGCCGGTCATCAAGGCGACCGGGCTGGACATGACCTGGTTCCTGATCCTGATCGCGCTGGTGCTGCAGACCTCCTTCCTGACGCCGCCGGTGGGCTTCTCGCTGTTCTACCTCAAAGGGGCGGTGCCCAAGGGCGTGACGATCAAGGACATTTACATCGGCGTCATCCCGTTCGTGCTGCTGCAACTGCTGATGGTGGCGCTGTGCTTCGTGTTCCCGGACATCATCACCTGGCTGCCACAAAAAATGTACGGCACCCCCGGCGGCTGAGGCCACTGCGGGCAAACCCAGGGGCGCCGCGGCGCCCCTTTTTCATGGGAAAGCGATTAAGATTGACGTTTACGTAAACGTAAAGTTGGCCACCCATTCCAGAATGGCGGCTGACGCCCTGCCACAACAGCCCCCGGAGACCCGCGACATGACCGACCTGTCCGCCGAATTCAAAGCCCTGGCCGAGTACCGCCCCACCCACAAGGTCCGTTTCGTGACCGCCGCCAGCCTGTTCGACGGGCACGACGCGGCCATCAACATCATGCGCCGCATCCTGCAGGGCATGGGGGCCGAGGTGATCCACCTGGGCCACAACCGCTCGGTGGACGAGGTGGTGACGGCGGCGCTGCAGGAAGACGCGCAGGGCATCGCCATCAGCTCCTACCAGGGCGGGCACGTGGAGTACTTCAAATACATGGTGGACCTGCTCAAGGCACGGGGCGGCGCGCACATCCAGGTGTTCGGCGGCGGTGGCGGGGTGATCGTGCCCAGCGAAATCCGCGAATTGCACGACTACGGCGTGGGCCGCATCTACAGCCCCGAAGACGGCCAGCGCATGGGCCTGGCCGGCATGATCGGCGAGATGGTGATGCGCTGCGACCAGGACATTTCGGGTTACGCGCCGACGTCCATCGACGCCATCCAAGGGCAGACCGAAACCGCCTGGCGCGCCCTGGCCCAGCTCATCACCGTGCTGGAAAACGGCTCGGCCGACGCCGGCCTGGTGGACCAGCTGCGCACCCGTGCCCAGGGCCTGAAGGTGCCTGTGCTCGGCATCACAGGCACCGGCGGTGCGGGCAAATCGTCGCTCACCGACGAGCTGATCCGCCGCTTCCGGCTGGACCAGGACGACCGCCTGCGCCTCGCGGTCATCAGCATCGACCCCTCGCGGCGCAAGAGCGGCGGCGCGCTGCTGGGCGACCGCATCCGCATGAACGCCATCGGCCCCTGGCAGCAGGGCGCGCGGGTGTACATGCGCAGCCTGGCCACGCGCGACTTTGGCAGCGAAATTTCGGCCGCGCTGCCCGACGTGGTGGCGGCCTGCAAGGTGGCCGGGTTTGACCTGGTGATCGTCGAAACCTCCGGCATCGGCCAGGGCGACGCCGCCATCGTGCCGCACGTGGACGTGCCGATGTACGTGATGACGCCCGAATTCGGCGCGGCCAGCCAGCTCGAAAAAATCGACATGCTGGACTTTGCCGAGTTCGTGGCCATCAACAAGTTCGACCGCAAGGGCGCCAGCGACGCGCTGCGCGACGTGGCCAAGCAGGTGCAGCGCAACAAGGAAGCCTGGGGCACGCCGACCGAGCAGATGCCGGTGTTCGGCACCATGGCCGCGCGTTTCAACGACGACGGCGTGACCGCCCTGTACCAGGCCCTGAAGGTGCGCCTGGGCGACCTGGGCCTGTCGCTGACCGAGGGCCGACTGCCCCTCGTGAGCGTGCGCCACAGCAGCAACCAGACCCCGATCG
This sequence comes from Aquabacterium sp. A08, assembly GCF_011742065.1. Classification (NCBI taxonomy): domain Bacteria; kingdom Pseudomonadati; phylum Pseudomonadota; class Betaproteobacteria; order Burkholderiales; family Sphaerotilaceae; genus Aquabacterium; species Aquabacterium sp. A08. Next base: position 22,142 of record NZ_JAAQQT010000610.1, on the reverse strand, counting down.
TGCCGCCCGCGCGCACCCGCTACCTGGCCGAAATCGCCGACACCGTGCGCGGCTACAAGAAGAAAGCGCTGCAGCAGGCCCGGCTGGCGCGCGAAATCCAGCAGCTCTACGCCACCGCCGACATGCTCAAGGTGGGCAAAGCCCACCGGCCCAAAGCCGCCGAAGCCGTGGTGGACCTGGCGCAGCAACGCGAGTTCGACCAGGACCCGGCCGCCCGCAAGCTGTTGCAGCAGTGGCCCGACATGCAGCAGGCCTACGGCGGCGACGAGTACGTCGTGAAGATCCGCGACAAGGAAATCCGCACCGCGCTCACCACGAAAAGCCTGTCGGGCACCACCATCCGCAAGGTGGTGCTGCCCCAGTACGAGGACCACGGCGAAATCCTCAAATGGCTGATGCTGGACAACGTGCCCGGCAGCTTCCCCTACACCGCGGGTGTGTTCGCCTTCAAGCGCGAGGGCGAAGACCCGACCCGCATGTTCGCCGGCGAAGGCGACGCCTTCCGCACCAACCGCCGCTTCAAGATGGTGAGCGAAGGCATGCCGGCCAAGCGCCTGTCCACCGCTTTCGATTCGGTCACGCTGTACGGCGCCGACCCGGACCCGCGCCCGGACATCTACGGCAAGGTGGGCAACTCCGGCGTGAGCATCGCCACGCTGGACGACATGAAGGTGCTGTACAGCGGCTTCGACCTGTGCAACCCGACCACCAGCGTGTCGATGACCATCAACGGTCCGGCGCCGAGCATTTTGGCGATGTTCATGAACACCGCCATCGACCAGAACCTGGACAAGTTCAAGGCCGACAACGGCCGCGAGCCGACCGACACCGAGGCCGCCAAGATCCGCGAGTGGACCCTGGCGAACGTGCGCGGCACGGTGCAGGCCGACATCCTGAAGGAAGACCAGGGCCAGAACACCTGCATCTTCAGCACCGAGTTCAGCCTGAAGGTGATGGGCGACATCGCCGAGTACTTCGTGCACCACGACGTGCGCAACTTCTACTCGGTGTCCATTTCCGGCTACCACATCGCCGAGGCCGGGGCCAACCCGATTTCGCAGCTGGCGTTCACGCTGTCCAACGGCTTCACCTTTGTGGAAGCCTACCTGGCGCGTGGCATGCACATCGACGACTTCGCGCCCAACCTGAGCTTCTTCTTCAGCAACGGCATGGACCCGGAGTACACGGTGCTGGGGCGCGTGGCACGGCGCATCTGGGCGGTGACGATGCGCGACAAATACGGCGCCAACGAGCGCAGCCAGAAGCTCAAGTACCACATCCAGACCAGCGGCCGCTCGCTGCACGCGCAGGAAATCCAGTTCAACGACATCCGCACCACGCTGCAGGCGCTGATCGCGGTGTACGACAACTGCAACAGCCTGCACACCAACGCGTTTGACGAGGCCATCACCACGCCCACCGAGGAGTCGGTGCGCCGCGCCATGGCGATCCAGCTCATCATCAACCGCGAATGGGGCCTGGCCAAGAACGAGAACCCGAACCAGGGCGCCTTCGTCATCGACGAGCTGACCGAGCTGGTGGAAGAGGCCGTGCTGCGCGAGTTCGAGCGCATCGCCGAGCGCGGCGGGGTGCTGGGTGCCATGGAAACCGGCTACCAGCGTGGGCGGATTCAGGACGAATCCATGCACTACGAGATGCTCAAGCACACGGGCGAATACCCCATCATCGGCGTCAACACCTTCCGCAACCCCAAGGGCGACGAGGTGCTGGAAAGTCTGGAGCTGGCGCGTTCCACCGACGACGAAAAGCAGAGCCAGCTCACCCGCTTGGCCGACTTCCAGCGCCGCCACGCGGACCAGGCGCCGGCCATGCTGCAGCGTCTGAAGGAGGCGGTGATCGACAACCGCAACGTGTTCGAGGTGCTGATGGACGCGGTGCGCGTGTGCTCGCTGGGGCAGATCACGCAGACCCTGTTCGAGGTGGGCGGCCAGTACCGCCGCAACATGTGAGGCCTGTCGCCGGCGTGCCCGCCACGCCGGCCCGGCGCCGGCTATAGTCGGCGCCGATGACCGCCCCACCCCGCGCCCCCGGCAACCTGCGCAGCATCACCGCCATGGTCGTGGCGGTGGGGTTTTTTGCGCTCATGGACACGGTGCTCAAGCTGCTGGCGGCGCACTACCCGGCGCTGCAGGTCGCTGCCTTGCGCGGCCTGGTGGCGTTGCCCCTGGTGTTCGTGTACCTGAGCTGGCGCGGCGCCTGGGGCCGGGTCTGGCGCTTGCGCTGGCCGCTGCACCTGCTGCGCGGCGTGCTGTCGGTGGGCATGCTGGGGCTGTTCACCTATGGCGTGCGCGGCCTGCCGCTGACCAACGCCTACACGCTGTTTTTCGTGGCGCCGCTGCTCATCACGCTGCTGGCGGTGGGGTTCCTGGGCGAACGGGTGCCGCGCACCCACGGCTGGGCGGTGGCGGTCGGGCTGCTGGGGGTGCTGGTGGCGCTGCGCCCCAGTCCCGACGCCTTCCTGGGCTGGGCCGGCCTGGCGGTGCTGGGCGCGGCGGCCTGCTACGCGGCCTCGGCCGTGGCGGGGCGGCTGCTGTGCCGCACGGACGCGCCCGAAAGCCTGGTGCTCTGGTCCATGCTGCTGCTGGCGTTGTTCGCCGGGGTGCTGGCGCTGCCGGGCTGGGTGCCGCTGCGCGCCGAAGACGCCGGCCTGCTGCTGGCCCTGGCGCTCACCGGCTTTGGCGGCCAGCTGGCCATCACCGAAGCGTTCCGGCACGGCCAAGCATCGGCGGTGGCGCCGTTCGAATACACCGCCCTGGCCTGGGGCGTGGGGCTGGACTGGCTGCTGTGGTACACGCTGCCCGATGGCTACACCCTGCTGGGCGCGGCCATCATCGTGGCCAGCGGGCTGTACCTGGTGCGGCACGAGCGCATCCACGCCCAAGCCGAGGTCCACACCAGCGTCGACCACCCCTGAGCCAGCGGCTCAGGCCAGCGGCCAGACCACCCCGTTGTCGTTCAGGATCGCGTCCAGCGGCACGTCGTGCGGCTCGGGCTCCAGGTCGGGCAGGAAACCGTGGGTGTACCCCAGCCCCACGGTGAAGGGCCTGGGCCGCAGCTCGCTCAGGGTGCGGTCGTAAAAGCCGCCGCCGTAGCCCAGCCGGTAGCCGCCCGGGCCGTAGCCCACGCAGGGCACGAACAGCAGCGTCGGTTCGATGGTTTCGGTGTCCTTGGGCTTGGGGATGCCGTAGGCGTCTTCCTCCATCGGGCAACCGGGGTACCAGGTGTGGAAGGTCAGCGTTTTCGTGACCTTGTTGATCACCGGCAGGCCGATCTGGCGGCGCCGGCTGGCGCCCAGCGCGTCGGCCTCCATGCCGGCCTCCTGCCAGCGGAACAGCGCCGGCAGCGGGTCGAATTCGCCCTTGATGGGCCAGTAGGCGCCGATGACCACGTCGGGTCGGTCCACCAGCCACACACGCATCACGCGCTGCAGCGCGTCGTTGCGCGCCAGGCGGTCTTCCAGGTGCAGGCGCTCCTCGACCAGGCGTTTGCGCCATTGGGCCTTCAGTCCTCCCTGGCCCAGCTGGGCAACGGGGTGTTTGTTGTCCATAATTCCCCTATGCAATTCACACCCACGCCAAAGCGGCTGATGGCGGTGCTCACCCGCATCTTACTGCCTGTGGCCGCCGCCTTCTGTCTCCCGTCTGCCGGGGCGCAGACCGGCGCCGAACGCGCCCTGCTCGACATGCGCCAGGCCTTCCAGGCCGGCAACACCCAGCGCCTGAGCGCCCTGCTGCCCCAACTGCAGGGCCACCTGCTGGAGCCCCAGGCCGCCTACTGGGAACTGCGGGCGCGCCTCCAGACCGCGGACCCGACCGAAATCCGTGCCTTCCTGCAACGCCACGCCGGCACCTACCACGAGGACCGCCTGCGCAACGACTGGCTGCTGCAGCTGGGCAAGGCCCGCGACTGGACCACCTTCGCCCAGGAACTGCCGCACTACCGCATGCAGGACGACCGCGAGGTGCAGTGCTACGCCCTGCTGGCCCAGCGCGAACGGCCCCTGGCCAGCGTGGCCGCCGAGGCCCGCAGCCTGTGGCTGGCCCAGCGCCGCGCCGACGACGGTTGCGCCACCCTGGCCGGCCGCCTGCTGGCCAGCGGCGACCTGCCCGCCGAGGCCGCCTGGCATCGCGCCCGCTGGGCCCTGGAAAACAACCAGCCCGCCGTCGCCACCCAGGCGGTGGGCCTGCTGAACCCGGCCTGGGTACCACTGGTGCAAACGGTGCACACCGACCCGGCGCGTTACCTGGACGAAAAGGTCACCGCCATCCGCCCGCGCACCAAGGAGCTGGTGACGCTGGCGCTGATCCGCCTGGCGGTGCGCGACCCCGAGGTCGCCGCCACCGAAGCCTCGCGCCTGCGCTGGAAGGCGCAGCTCACCGACGAGGAGCTGGGCTGGGTCTGGGGCGTGATCGGCAAACGGGCCGCGCAACGCCTGTCGCCCGACGCGATGGCGCACTTTGCCCAGGCCGACAACCGCCACCTGAACGACGACCTGCTGGCCTGGAAAACCCGGGCCGCCCTGCGCGCCGGCCAGTGGCCGCAGGTGCAGGCGGCGATTCTGGCCATGGGGGCAGCACAGCGCGAGGAACCGGTCTGGCGCTACTGGCTGGCGCGGTCTTACGCTGCCCAGGGCACGCCCGAAGCCCGTACCCAGGCCCGCGCCTTGTACGAGCGCACCGCCGGCAGCGCCGGGTTTTACGAACAGCTGTCGCTGGAGGCGCTGAACCGCCCGGTGGTGACCCCACCGGCCCCGGCGCCGCTGACCGCGGCCGAAAAAGCCGCGGCGCGCCAGCACCCCGGGCTGCAGCGGGCGCTGGCCGCCATCGAGCTGGGCCTGCGCACCGAAGGTGTGCGCGAATGGCACTACAGCGTGGCCCTGCACAGCCCCGGCGGCATGCCCGAGCGCGAACTGCTGGCCGCCGCCGACCTGGCCTGCGAACGCGAGGTCTGGGACCGCTGCATCAACACCAGCAAGCGCACCCAAGGCGAGGTGGACCACGCCCAGCGTTTCCCCATGCCGTTTCGTACCGCGGTGCTGCAGCGCGCCCGCGACATCGGCCTGGACCCGGCCTATGTGTACGGTCTGATCCGCCAGGAAAGCCGCTTCATCACCCAGGCCCGCTCGCACGTGGGCGCTTCGGGGCTGATGCAGGTCATGCCCGCCACCGCCAGCTGGACGGCCAAACGCATCGGCTTGCGCGACTTCAAGCCCGAACAGATCACCGAGCGCGACACCAACATCGCCATCGGCACCGCCTACCTGAAACTGGCGCTAGACGACTTCGAGGGCTCGATGGCCATGGCCGCGGCCGCCTACAACGCCGGTCCTGGCCGACCGCGCAACTGGCGCAACGGCCCGGTGCTGGAAGCCCCGGTCTGGATCGAGAACATCCCCTTCGAGGAAACGCGCGACTACGTCAAGCGCGTGCTGGCCAACACCACCAACTACGCCGCGCTCATCAGCGGCCAGCCCCAGCGCCTGGGCGACCGGCTGGCCCCGATCGGCCCGCGCCTGGCCACCGCCCAGGCCCCGAACAACGACCTTCCCTGACCCTTCCCCCCTCCTGTTGCGCGTATTTATGAAAAAAGTCCTGGTTTTGGGCGGCACCGGCTTTGTCGGCCGCCAAGTGTGCGAACAACTCAACCGCCTTGGCATCCGGGCCACCGTGCCCACGCGCCGGCCCGTCAACGCCCAGACGGTGCAGACCCTGCCGCTGGTGGACGTGACCGTGGCCGACGTGCACGACGAAGCCGCACTGGCGCGGCTGCTGCCCGGCCACGACGCGGTGGTCAATTTGGTGGCCATCCTGCACGGCAGCGAACGGGCGTTTGAACGCGTGCACGTGACCCTGCCGCAGACCCTGGCCCGCGCCATGCAGGCCAGCGGCGTGCGCCGGCTGGTGCACGTGAGCGCCCTGGGCGCCAGCGTGGATGGGCCGTCGCGCTACCTGCGCAGCAAGGCCCGCGGCGAGGCGGTGCTGCGCGAGGCCGGCCTGGACCTCACGGTACTGCGCCCCAGCGTCATCTTTGGCGCCGGGGACCGCTTCCTCAACCTGTTCGCGCGCCTGCAGGCCAGCCTGCCGCTGGTGCCGCTGGCCGGGGCCTGCAGCCGCTTCCAGCCGGTGTGGGTGGGCGACGTGGCCCAGGCCGTGGTGCGCAGCCTGCAACAGGGCCAGGCCGTGGGCCAGACCTACGACTGCGTGGGCCCCGAGGTGTACACCCTGGCCGATCTGGTGCGCCTGTCGGGCCGGCTGTCGGGCCACCCGCGGCCGGTGTTCGGGCTGCCCCGGGCCTTGGGCTATTTCCAGGCCCTGTTCATGGAATGCCTGCCCGGCGAACCGCTGATGAGCACCGACAACCTGAGTTCCATGGAAGTGCCCAACGTGGCCAGCGGCACCGCCCCCACCCAGGCCGACCTGGGCATTGCGCCCACGGCGCTGGAGCCGGTGGCGGCCGCCTACCTGGACACGGCCGGCCTGGCCGACCCGTTGCTGCGCATCCGCCAGCGCTACACCCAACCGCGCTAAGCGGCGAATTAAAAAACCCGGCGCCTGTCCAGCGCCGGGTTCTTTGTTGTGTGTGTGACCGTGCAACGGGGTCACAGGCCAGGCTGGAGCGTCAGAACTTGCGGGCGTACTGGAAGCCGAAGCCGTTTTGTTTCATGCGGATGGTGGCCGACCCAAAAACCGGGTTGTTTTCGCCATCCAGACCCAAATAGGCCGGCCCATTCACGGCGTTGTTTTTGCCGTGCCAGACCGCAAAACTCAACTCTTCCTGGTTGTTGGGCCGATAGGTCGCTCCCAAGGTCAAATGCTTTTCAATGACACCCGGGGCCAGAATGTTGAGTTGAACATCCTGGGGGCGAATCGGGTTGTCGCCGTCGTTGTAGCCCGCACGCAGGGTCCACTGCGGGCTCATTTGCCACTGAACCCCCAGTTTGACGACGTTGATGTCTTGCCAGCCAAACCCAGGGGCATCGGCCGACCCCGGCGCACCCATGCTGTTGCTGGGATTGCCAATCGAGCGGACCTTGCTGTACTGGATACCTTGGTAATCCAGCGCCACCTGCACCGTGGGCGTCACCTGCAACGCCACACCCATGCTGTAATTCTCGGGAATGTCGAAATCGCCCTGTTCGGCGAACAGGTTGGCGTATTTGTCAAACTTGGACATGCTGATCTTGGGCGAGTAGGACGCCCCGACGCTCACCCTGTCGCTCAACTTGCCAAAGTAACCGACACGCACGCCCAAACCACGGCTGTGGTCGTTGCCCTGGTTGGGCAGACCCATGCCGTCCAGACCGTAGGCCTTGAACCGTTGGTACACCAGCAGGGGCGAGACACCGAGGGCATGGCCATCTGCCACCTTGTAAGCCACCGTGGGGGCAATGATGAGTTGCATCAGGTCCACCCCCAGTTTGCCCGTGCCGCCAAACAGGTTGGAGTTGTCCGGGAACGGGGCGTAACTGGTGTTCATGCCGCCGTTGCCATAGACCGTCAGGCCCAGAGACAGTTTGTCAGACAAGACCACGTTGGAGCCGAACTCGGGGATCAGAAATGCCTCCCGGCCGCTCTGCACCTGCGGCGTCAGACCGTCGAACCCCGCCGAGCGCTTGGGCTGAAAAATCTCCCCGCCGATTTCCCAGCGGTTGCCGGCAAACGCCGACGAGGCCGGGTTGTTGACGCCGGCAAAGCCGTCGTGCGCCAGCGCGGTGCTGGCCCCGCCCATGCCCTTGGCCTTGATGCCAAAACCGTGCGGCATGTAGCCGTTGGTGGCATGGGCGGCACCACCGCCGGCCAGTACCGCCGCGGCCACGGCCGCGTGTGTCCAGGAAATCCGTTTGCCCATCTGCTTGCTCCTCGTTCGCTGGGGGTGTGTTGGAACCAAACCGTCAGAACGCCCCTTGCGAGGCCCTCTCCATCATTTCGTGGATCGTATCGCGCACGGCCATGGCCTCCTCTTTCAGGGGCGATGGCAGCTTGCGCCCCATCTTGACCATCATGTCCATGTTCAGGGTGTACAACCACAGGCCGTCGTCGCGCTCCACCACGCTGATGCGGCAAGGCAGGTAGGCGGCCATGTGCGGGCTGAAGTCCACCATCTTGCGGGCGGTCAGCGGGCTGCAGTAAGAATAGACGGTGAGGTGCTTTTCCGGCTGGCCGGAACGCGCCTCCAGTTCCTTGGACAGGGGCAACACCCCCACGTCGCGCATGTTGCGCTCCACCGCGACCTGTTTGAGGATGTCGGCGATGTCGCTGGCACTGACCCCAGCCTTCACCTTGCGTTCCCAGGTGGTGGCCACGGCGATGTCGCCCTGGCCATCGACCCAGCGGTCCCACATCCGGCCGGCTTCGGCGGCGGCCCCGTCCTCCAGCTTGCCTATGGTGCCCAGGGTGCCGCACCCGCTGGTCGCCCCCAATACCAGGGTGGTGGCCGTGGCCAAGGCCAGGCGTTTCCATGTCTGCATCCGTGTCTCCTCGTCCGTGCTGTTGGGCACTTTGTTTGACATAAATCAAATCCCGGCGCCAACGGTAACCGGACGGCTGGACCGCCCACATCCGTATCTACCCTAGGGGGTAGGGTTTTACAGAAAACAATGACACAGACTGTCCCGCGCTTACAGACCCGCCCGCGGTTTTTTGGCACACTCCTGGTTGTTTCAGGCCATACCGAAAGGCTTTCCCCGTGCCCACCGCCAAAAAAACCGCCGCTGCGGCCCCCGCCACCACGCGCCTGCCCAACGCCTACCGCAGCGAGCACCAGCGCGACGTGATCAACCGGTTGCGGCGCATCGAGGGCCAGGTGCGCGCCTTGGCCGACATGGTGGAAAGCGGCCGCCCCTGCGAGGACATTGCCCAGCAAATGTCGGCCGCGCGCAAAGCCATGGACAAAGCCTTCTACCGGATGATGGCCTGCTCGGTGATGGAGGCCGTGACCGGCACCGAGGCCGAGGCCGACGTGGAACGCTCCACCCGCATCCTCGAAAAATACGCCTGACCCCCAGACCCCCGCACCATGCTGCAGCTCTACATCGGCAACAAAAACTACTCGTCCTGGTCGATGCGGCCGTGGGTGCTGCTGCGGCAGTTCAACCTGCCGTTTGACGAGGTGATGGTGCGCTTCGATTCGTTCGACGCCGATTCGCGCTTCAAGCAAACGCTGGCCGGCGTGAGCCCCACCGGCAAGGTGCCGGTGCTGGTGGACCACGCCGCCCCCGGCGGCCCGCTGACGGTGTGGGACACCCTGGCCATGGCCGAGTACCTGGCCGAACGTTTTGCCGACCACGCCCTGTGGCCGCGCGACCCGGCGGCCCGCGCCGTGGCCCGCAGCGCCTGCGCCGAAATGCACAGCGGCTTTGCCGCGCTGCGCAACGCCTGCCCCATGAACGTGGAAGCCCACCTGCCCGACGTGGGCGCGCTGGTCTGGCGCGACCAGCCCGGCGTGCGCGCCGACGTGGCCCGCCTGAGCGCCCTGTGGGAAGGCCTCCTGGCCCGCCACGGCGGTCCCATGCTGTTCGGCGACTTCGGCATCGCCGACGCCTACTACGCCCCGGTCTGCCTGCGGCTGCACGGCTACGCGCTGCCGGTGTCGCCCACGGTGGCCGCCTACGTGGCGCGGGTGCGCGCCCTGCCCGGCGTGCAGGCCTGGATCGACGGCGCCCTGGCCGAGCAGGACTTCCTCGACTTCGAGGAGCCCTACCGCCTGCACCGCTGACCCCAGCCGCCGCCGCGACAGCGATCCGCCCCCGCAGCGCGGCGCCGCGGCACAATCGGCCGATGGACATTTACCTTGTGGGCGGGGCCGTGCGCGACGGCCTGCTCGGCCACTACCACACCCCCCACCCGGGTGCCGACGGCACGCCGCACGCCGACCGCGACTGGGTCGTGGTCGGCGCCACGCCCGAGGCCATGGTGGCGCGCGGTTTTCTGCCGGTGGGTCGCGACTTCCCGGTGTTCCTGCACCCCATTACGCGCGAGGAATACGCGCTGGCCCGCACCGAGCGCAAAACCGCCCGCGGCTACCACGGCTTCGCCTTTCAGGCCCACCCCAACGTCACCCTGGAAGAAGACTTGGCCCGGCGCGACCTGACCGTCAACGCCATGGCCCTGCCCGCCGCGGCGCTGGACGCCGACGGCCGCTTCGACCCGCAGCACCCCGCGCTGGTGGACCCCTACGGCGGCCGGCGCGACCTGCAGGCCCGCGTGCTGCGCCACGTGACCGACGCCTTCCACGAAGACCCGGTGCGGGTGCTGCGCATGGCCCGTTTTTGCGCCCGCTGGCCCGAATTCACCGTGGCCCCCGACACCCAGGCCCTGCTGCGCCAGATGGTGGACCACGGCGAGGTGGACCACCTGGTGCCCGAACGGGTGTGGCAGGAACTGTCGCGCGGGCTGATGGAGCCGCGCCCCTCGCGCATGCTCGGCCTGCTGCGCGACTGCGGCGCCCTGAAGGTGCTGCTGCCCGAGGTGGACCGGCTCTGGGGCGTGCCGCAGCGGGCCGAATACCACCCCGAAATCGACACCGGCGTGCACCTGAACCTGGTGCTCGACATGGCCGCGCGCCTGCAAACGCCGCTGACCGTGCGCTTCGCCTGCCTGTGCCACGACCTGGGCAAAGGCACCACCCCGGCCGATGTGCTGCCGCGCCACATCGGCCACGAAGCGCGCAGCGTGAAACTGCTGCAAGCGGTGTGCGAGCGCTGGCGGGTGCCGCGCGACTGCAAGGAGCTGGCCGAGGTGGTGGCGCGCGAACACGGCCACGTCCACCAAAGCCTGGGGCTGGGTGCCGAGGCCACGCTGCGCCTGCTGGAACGCTGCGACGCGATCCGCCGCCCGCAACGCTTTGCCGAGGTGCTGCGGGCCTGCGAATGCGACGCCCGCGGCCGCCTGGGCCGCGCGGACGACGCCTACCCCCAGGCCGCGCGCCTGCACGCGGCGCTGGACGCGGCGCTGGCAGTGGACACCGCACCCATCGCGCAAGCCGTGCTGGCCCACGCCACCGACCCAGCCAAGGCTGGCCTGCAAGTGGCACGCGCCATTGCCCAGGCCCGGGCCCAGGCCGTGGCCCAGGCCCTGGGCGCCACGGTGTAGCACCATGGGTCTGAAACCCCGAGACCTGGCGCTGGCCGGGCTGATCGTGCTGGTGTGGGGCGTGAACTTCGCCATCACCAAGGTGGGGCTGGCCGGTCTGCCTCCGATGCTGCTGGGCGCCCTGCGCTTTGTGCTGGCCGCCTTCCCCGCGGTGCTGCTGGTGCGCCCGCCCCGGGTGCCCCTGCGCTGGTACCTGGCCTATGGGCTGACGATTTCGGTCGGCCAGTTCGCGCTGCTGTTCACCGCCCTGTACGTGGGCATGCCCACCGGCTTGGCCTCGCTGGTGCTGCAAGCGCAGGCGTTTTTCACGCTGCTGCTGGGCGCCTGGTGGCTGCGCGAACGCTGGCAGCGGCCGCAGCTGGTGGGCCTGGGGCTGGCGGCGCTGGGGCTGGGCTGCATCGGCAGTGCCCACGGCGCGGCCATGCCCTGGCTGGGCTTTGTCTTCACCCTGGGCGCGGCGCTGTCGTGGTCGTGCGGCAACATCGTCTCGCGCCAGATCAGCCGGCTCGGGCCCATCAACCAGTTCGCCTTCGTGGTCTGGGCCAGCCTGGTGCCGCCGCTGCCCTTTCTGGCCCTGTCGCTGTGGCTGGAAGGGCCGCAGGCCATGCACGCCGCACTGGCGGGGCTGAACCTGGCCTCGCTCGGGGCGGTGGCCTACCTGGCCTGGGGCGCCACCCTGCTGGGCTACGGGCTGTGGACCTACCTGCTGTCGCGCTACCCGGCCAACCAGGTCTCGCCGTTCACGCTGCTGGTGCCGGTGGTGGGGCTGACCACGGGCTGGCTGGCCTTCGACGAGGCCCTGCAGCCGGTGCACCTGGCCGGGGGCGCGCTGCTGATGCTGGGCCTGGGCGTCAACCTGTTCGGTGCGCGGCTGCTGCAGCGCTGGCGGGCCCGCGGCGCCTGAGCGGCACACCGGCCCCCGCCGGCTTCAGCGCCCCAGGTGCGCCCGCACCCAACGCACGATGTCGGCCTGCCCCATGGCACCGGGCTGGCGCGCGATTTCGCGCCCACCCTGGAACAGCGCCAGCGTGGGAATGCTGCGGATCTGGAACCGGGCGGCCAGTTGCTGCGCGGCTTCGGTGTTGACCTTGGCCAGGCGCACCTCGGGCTCCAACTGCGCCGCGGCCGCCTCAAACGCCGGCGCCATCGCGCGGCATGGGCCGCACCAGGGCGCCCAGAAGTCCACCAGCACCGGCAGGTCGCTGCGGCCAATGTGCTTGTCGAAATTGCCCTCGTCCAGCGCCACCGGGCGCGCGGTGAACAGCGGGCGGTGGCATTTGCCGCAGTCCGGCGCGCTGGTCAGGTGGGCCGGGGCGACGCGGTTGGTGGTGTGGCAGTGCGGGCAGACGAGGTGCAGGGGATCGGTCATGGCGAAGACTTTCGGTAACGGCTGGCCATGTATGTGCAGGCCCTGCCGGCCTTTTCAAGATACCGGCAACCGTATAGCCCGCAGGTCAGAGGAGCCGCTGGATCAGGCTGGCCGCGCCGCTGAGCAGCAGCGTGGTGGTGACGGGCAAAAACCACTCGCGCCCAAAGGCGCGAAAGCGCAGGTCGCCAGGCAGCTTGCCGAAACCCAGCTTTTGCAACAAAGGGGTGAACCAGCTGATCAGCACCAGTGCCAGAAAGATGACGATCATCCAGCGGATCATGCGGCGGCCTTCACAAGGTGTGGGTGCGGTCGCCCTGGGCAAAGCCCAGCGGCAGCCAGTCGTCGGCGCTGGCAGCCGGCGCCAACGCCAGCACCTTGAACAGCTCGCCCATTTCGTGCTCGTTCACCAGCTTGGCCAGGTGGGCGCGGTCGGTCAGCGGGGCCTCGGCGGCCAGGTCCAGCAGGCCCGCGTTCAGCAGGAAGCGCCCCTGGCTGGTGTAGCCCATCACCTGCAGGCCGGCGTCCTGTGCAGCCAGCGCCACCCCGGTGAAGTTGACGTGGGCGGTGATGTCTTTGAGCCCCAGGTCGGTCAGCGGGTCGGGGTCGCTGCGGTGGGCGCGGTGACAGATCAGCGTGCCCATGTGGCGCTGCGGGTGGTAGTACTCGGCCTCGGGGAAGCCGTAGTCGATGAAAAAGGCCGCGCCGCGCTGCCAGCGTTCGGCCAGGGTGCGCACAAAAGCCTCGGCTTGGGGGTGGATTTCGGTCAGGTAGTCGTGCGGGCCGGGCACGGCCAGCGGCGGGCGCAGGTCGGTCGGGCGGTCGGCCCAAGCCAAGGCAGCGGTGCCGTCGGCCGCCGGGGCCAGCGCCACGCCGCGTTCGTGCCATGCGCCGTTCAGGCGCACCAGCAGTTGCACCGGCATCGCGTCCAACACCTCGTTGCCCAGCAGCACGCCGTTCAGCGCCTCGGGCAGTTGGTCCACCCAGTCCACCACGTCGGCCCACTCGGCCAGGCGCGCGCGCTGGCGTTCGCGCAGGGTGCCCGACAGGTCCACGATGCGGTAGCGGTGCACGGCCACGCCTTCGGCGCGCAGTTGCTTCAGCACTTGGTGCGCCAGCGCGCCGGTGCCTGCGCCGAATTCCCACACCTCATCGGTGCCGGTGGCGCGCAGGGCTTGTGCCACCTGGCGACCCAGGGTGCGGCCGAACCAGGGCGACAGCTCGGGCGCGGTCACGAAGTCGCTGCCCCCGCCCGGCATGGTGCCGAACTTGAGGGTGTCGTTGGCGTAATAGCCCAGGCCCGGGGTGTACAAAGCCAGCGCCATGAAGCGGTCAAACGGCAGCCAGCCGCCGGCGCCGGCCAGCTCGCGGACAATATGGGCTTTCAGCCGGTCGGTTGGGGATGGTTCGCTCACGGTGGGTCGCTTCTGGGAACAAGGGGCGGTGCCATCATACGGTGGCCGCGCCCACCGGCCTTGCCCGCCGCCTCCATGTCCACTGCCTTGTACCCCGCCCCGTCTTCCCCCGCAGCGCCCGCCGTGCTCGTCACCGGCGGCGGGGTGCGGCTGGGCGCGGCCATCTGCACCGCGTTCGCGCAGGCGGGCTGGCACGTGGTCTGCCAGTACCGGCAATCGGGCGCGGCGGCGCTGGCCCTGTGCGAGCAACTGCGCGCCCAGGGCCACCAAGCCACCCCGCTGGACGGCGACCTGACCACCGACGCCGGCCGCGACGCGCTGATGGACGCGGCACGTGCCGTGGCCGGACCGCTGCGCTGCCTGGTGAACAACGCCTCGGCCTTCGAGCCCGACACCGGCGCCACCTTCGATGCCGACCTGGCCCGGCGCCAGCTGGAGGTCAACCTGATCGCCCCGCTGGCGCTGGGCCGCCGGCTGGCCGCCGACTGGCCCGCCGCCGACAACGAAGCCGCCCACGGCAGCGCCTGCGTGCTGCACGTGCTGGACCAGAAGGTCTACAACCTCAACCCCGACTATTTTTCGTACACGCTGACCAAGCTGGCCCTGGAACGCGCGGTGTCGCTGCAAGCGCAGGCGCTGGCGCCCCAGGTGCGGGTGTGCGGCGTGGCGCCGGGGCTGATGTTCCTCAGCGGCCCGCAATCGCCCGAGAATTTCGAGCGCGCCAGCCGCGTCAACCTGCTGCGCCGCCCCATCGACCCGGCCGACGTGGCCCGCACCTGCCTGTTCCTGGCCAGCACCGCCGGCCTGACCGGCACCACCCTGTGCGTGGACAACGGCCAGCACCTGGTGCCGCTGGCGCGCGACGTGATGTTCGCCGTGGACAGCGGCCACCCCCCTTTGATGCCATGAACGACCTGACCCTGCCCATGCACCACAGCCTGATGGACGACCTGGCGCTGACCTGCCGCCGTCTGTTCCTGCGCAACCACGAGGTGCAGGCCCACATCGGCGCGCACGATTTTGAAAAAGGCGTGGCCCAGCGCTTGCTTGTCAACGTGGAATTGTGGGTGCCGCTGGCGCGCTCGACGCCGTCGCTGGACCGCCTGCACGAGGTGGTGGACTACGACTTTGTGCGCACCGAGGTGGCGCTGCGGCTGGCGCAAGGCCACATCGAACTGCAGGAAACCCTGTGCGACGACCTGGCCGACCGCCTGCTGGCCCACCCGGGCGTGCGCGCGGTGCGCCTGTCCACCCGCAAGCCCGACGTCTACCCCGACTGCGAAGCGGTGGGGGTGGAAGTGTTCCGCCTCAAGCCCGACTCGCCATGAACCACCCCGCCTCCAAAGCCGGCACCCAGATCCTGACGCTGACCGGCCTGCGCTTCGACGCCAACCTGGGCATCCTCGACCACGAAAAAACCGGCCCCCAGCCCATCCAGGTGGACGCCGAGCTGAACCAGGGCACCCAGCCGCTGATGCCGCACGACGACGACATCAGCCACGTGCTGGACTACCGCAAGGTGCGCGAAATCATCATCGACGAATGCACCGCCGAACACGTCAACCTGCTGGAAAGCCTGATCGGCAAGCTGGCACACCGGCTGATGCAGCTGCCCGGCGTGATCGGTGTGCGGGTGAAAATCGCGAAACTGGAAATTTTTGACGACTGCGAGGTCGCCATCCGCATGGAAAGCGGGCAATGGTGACCCCTGAGGAATGCACATGACCCCCGACACCGCCACCCCGGCACCCCCCGCCTCCGCCGCCCAGGCGCTGAAGATCGAACGCGAAGACCACAAGCTGGAAAAGCGCCTGTGCCGCCAGGTGGGTCAGGCCATCGGCGACTACCACATGATCGAAGCCGGCGACCGGGTCATGGTCTGCCTCTCGGGCGGCAAGGACAGCTACACCCTGCTCGACATCCTGATGAAGCTGCGCCAGCGCGCCCCGATCGACTTCGAGCTGGTGGCCGTCAACCTGGACCAGAAGCAGCCCGGCTTTCCGGCGCACATCCTGCCCGAATACCTGGCCAAGCTGGGCCTGCCCTTTCACATCGAAACGCAGGACACCTACAGCGTCGTCAAAAAGGTGATTCCCGAGGGCAAGACCATGTGCAGCCTGTGCAGCCGGCTGCGCCGCGGCATTCTGTACAAGGTGGCGCGCGAGCTGGGCTGCAACAAAATCGCCCTGGGTCACCACCGCGACGACATGCTGCAGACCCTGTTCCTGAACATGTTTTTCGGCGCCAAGCTCAAGGGTATGCCGGCCAAGCTGGTCAGCGACAACGGCGAGTTCATGGTCATCCGCCCGCTGGCCTACGTGGCCGAAAAAGACATCGTCCGCTGGGCGCAGGTGCAGCAATACCCCATCATCCCCTGCACCCTGTGCGGCAGCCAGGAGAACCTGCAACGCGTGCAGGTGGGCAACCTGCTGCTCGAATGGGACAAGAAATTCCCCGGCCGACTGGACAACATGCTGCGCGCCCTGCAGAACGTGGTGCCCAGCCACCTGATGGACCGCCAGCTGTTCCCGTTCGAGACGCTGCAGACCACCGGCGTGCCCGACGACAACGGCGACACCGCCTTTGACGAGGAACCCCTGCCCGCCGCGCCGACGCCGCCAGGGGAACAGGTCATTGCCCTGACGTCCGCCGGCTGACACCGGCCTGCGCTGCCCACCATGTCCGTTGCCGTCACCGCCCCAACCGCCTCGGCCCCCGCTTCCCTGCGCGCAGGCCGGCTCGGTCGCGGCCTGCGCGGGGCCGCGCTCGGCCTGGCCTGCGCCTCGGCGCTGTGGCTGGGCGGCTGTGCCGGCGTCATCCGGCTGGACAACGACGTGCAGAGCTACCCGCGCTGGCCCGCCCAAGCGGCGCCGGCGGCGGGCGACCGCTTCCGGATCGAGCGCCTGCCGTCGCAAACCCGGGCGGCGCCGGAGCAGACCCAGTTGGAAGGCTGGGTGGCCGAACGCCTGGTGGCCGCAGGTCTGGTCCCGACCAGTGCCGACGCACCCCAGGGTGCGCGCTGGTCGGTAGAAGTGAGCGCCCGCTCACTGCAAATGCCCCATGCCCCCTGGGAACACCCGGTCGACCGTTGGCCCGGCCCCGGGCTGGCCGGGCGCGACTACGTGGTCACCGGCAGCGGTCGGCTGGTGCGCCTGCCCCCCTTCGCCGGCATGGCCCCGCCTTATTACCAGCGCGAAGTGGCGGTGCTGCTGCGCGACACCCGCACCGGCGTGGTGGCTTACGAAACCCGGGCCGCGCACGACGGCCCCTGGCACGACACCCCGGTCCTGTGGCAAGCCCTGGTGCAGGCCGCGCTGGACGGCTTCCCGCAACCGCCCACGGGTCCGCGTCGCGTCGTCATCGACGTGCCGCGTTGAGCACAGCCCCAGGCGCCCCGTCGGCCCCTGCACCGGGTGAACCGGGTCCCCAGGCCCGATCGCTGGCCTCAGGCCGGCAGGTGGTCGTAGCGCGCCAACACGGTGCGCAGCACGTCGGCCAGTTCCTTGGCCGCGAACTTGGCCACGTAGGCGTCGGCCCCGGCGCTGCGCACGTGGTTTTCGTTGGTGTCGCCGGTCAGGGACGAATGGATCACCACCGGCAACCCACGCATGCGCGGGTCTTTCTTGATGTTGCGCGTCAGGGTGAAGCCGTCCATCTCGGGCATTTCCAGGTCGGTCAGCACCACCGCCACCTTGTCGTGCACCGGAATGCCCTGGGCCTCGCAGTCGGCGGCCATCTCCAGCAACCGGTTCCAGGCCTCCTGGCCGGTCTTGGCCATCACGAAGGGCAGGTCCAGCACCTTCAGTTCCTGCTCGATCATGCTGCGCGCCACGAAGGAATCGTCGGCCGCCACCACCACGCTGCCGGTCTTGATGCGCACCACCGGCCCCACGGTTTCGGCCTTGACGTCCACTGCCTCGTTGGGCAGCACCCGCTGCAGAATCGACTCCACGTCAAGGATCTGCGCCAGCCGGGTGCTGTTCTGGTCGCCGTCCAGCCGGGCAATGCTGGTCACGTAGCCGCGCGCCACGGTGCCGTCGGCCGACAAAATCTGGTTCCAGTCCAGCCGCACGATGTCCTCCACCGACTCGGCGGCAAACGCCTGGGTGGTGCGCGCATACTCGGTCACCAGCATGATGTTCAGGCCGGTCTGGGGCGTGCAGCCCACCACCGCCGGGAGGTCGATCACCGGAATCACCTGGCCGCGCAGGTTGACCACCCCGAGCACGTGCTGGGGGGCGCCGGCCATCGCGGTCACCGGCGGCATGGCCACGATCTCGCGGATCTTGAACACGTTGATGCCAAACAGCTCGGACCGGTCACTGCCGGCCGAGGGGCCCAAGCGGAACAAGAGCATCTCGAACTTGTTGGAGCCGGTCAGGTTGGTGCGTTCGTCGATGTCCTTCTGGACGGAGGAGGCGCTCATGGGATTTCCTGGTGCGTGGCGGGCCCGCGGCCCGTCGGTTGTTACCATTCTAGGCACAACCGTTGCCCCCCGCCACGTTGGCGCGCCCGCACAAGGAGTTCGTTTGCACTGCACCCGCATCCTGGCCATCCGCCACGGCGAAACCGCCTGGAACAAGGACACCCGCATCCAGGGCCAGCTCGACATCCCGCTCAACGACACCGGCCTGTGGCAGGCGCAACGCACCGCCGAGGCCCTGCGCGGCGAGGACGTGACCGCCGTCTACGCCAGCGACCTGCAGCGCGCCGCACAAACCGCCGCGGCGATCGGCGCCGCGCTGGCGCGGCCGGTGCAGCACCACCACGGCCTGCGCGAACGGCACTTTGGCGTGTGTCAGGGATCGACCTGGGCCGAACTGGAGACCCAACACCCCGAGGTGGCCGAGCAGTGGCGCCGCCGCGTGCCCGACTTCGCCCCGCCCGGGGGCGAATCGCTGCTGGCGCTGCGCGAACGGGTGGAACGCACCTTCACCGAACTGGCTGAGCGCCACCTGGGCGAACAGATCGTGGTGGTGGCGCACGGCGGCGTGCTGGACGTGCTGTACCGCCTGAGCACCGGCCTGGCACTCCAGGCCCCGCGCACCTGGGTGCTGGGCAACGCCGCCATCAACCGCGTGCTCTGGACGCCCGATGGCCTGACCCTGGTGGGCTGGGCCGACGCGGCGCACCTGAACCTCGGCGGTCGGGACGAATTCGTCAGCTGAGCCAATTTGATAAAATGAAAACATGAATGGGTTGCGACTTCACCGCCGCACCGCCGCTTGGCTGGCCTGGCTGGCGGTGGTATGGAGCGCGCTCGCCCCGACCCTGGCGCAGGCCTGGGTGGCCCACCAGGCCCCACCCGCCTGGGTGGAGGTGTGCACCGCCACCGGCATGCTGTGGGTGCAAGCCGAGACCGGCGTGACGACCGACACCGCGCCGTCCGAACCCAGCCCCTCCAAGCACTGCCCCTGGTGCACCCCGCACGGGGACGCCGCATGCGGTCCGCCGGCCCAGACCACGCTGGCTCTGCCGGCCCGGCTGACCGACCTTCCCCCCGCTTTCTACCGCAGCGCACACGCCGCCACCGTCTGGTTGCCGGCCCAATCGCGCGCACCGCCCTGCGCCGCCTGACGCGCCTTTAAGTTCGCCCTCCGTGCCGATGGCCGAGGTCGGCTGTTGCCCCTTGGGCAGAGCCTGGCCGTGGTGCCGCACCGCGTCATCCCCGCCATGGCCCACACCGGCCCAACCTGAAGCGGCAGCACGGTGTGCCACAGCGCCACCGACCCGCCCCCAACACACGGCCCCCGCCGGGGCCCGGTACCCGATGGGTCGCGCCCGCGGCAGATGCGCCGCCGGCGGCGACTGCCCTGTTTGCAACCCCCTGGAGAAGCTCCATGCCTCACCCTGGCACCGACACGCCCGCACCCCGCCGTGCGCCCCACAGCCTCTTGCCGCTGCCCGCGGCTTTGCACCGGGCCTGCCCCTGGCTGGCCCTGCCTGTGCTCAGCCTCGCCGCGGGCGGCGCCTGCGCCCAAGTCCACGCCACGCCGACCAGCCCAGGCACCCTGGCCACGGTCACCGTCCAGGCCGACAGCCCTCCGACCCTGGGCGAAGGGCAACGCCTGAGCCCCACCGACCTGGCCGCGCAACGGGCCCACACCTCCGACACCGCCAGCCTGCTGCGGGACGTTGCGGGCGCGTCCGTCAACGCGGCCGGCGGCGTCTCCGGCCTGCCCGCGCTGCGCGGCTTGGCCGACGATCGCCTGCGCATCAAGGTGGACGGCATGGACCTCATCGCCTCCTGTCCCAACCACATGAACCCGGCGCTGTCCTACCTGGACCCCTCGGCGCTGGGCACCCTGAATGTGTACGCAGGCATTTCGCCGGTCAGCGTGGGTGGCGACAGCATCGGGGGCAGCATCGTGGCCGAATCGAAAGTCCCCCGGTTTGCCCCACCCGGCACAACCCCGCTGCAAACCGGTGAGGTGGGCGCTTTCTACCGCAGCAACAACGGCGCGCAAGGCGCCCACGTGTCGGCCACCTACGCCACCGAACGGACCAGCGTGCGCTACGACGGCTCTGTCAGCCAAGCCGACAACTACACCGCCGGCGGCGACTTCAAGACCTACGACTTCACCGGTCGACCCGGTCACACCCTGGCACGCGACGAAGTGGGCTCCACCGCCTACCTCACCCGCAACCACGCCCTGAGCGTGGCCGTGCAGCGCGAGGGGCACCTGCTGGAAGCCCGACTGAACGTGCAGGATATGCCGTACCAGCTCTACCCCAACCAGCGCATGGACCTGCTGGGCAACGACCAACAAAGCCTGAACCTGAGCTACACCGGCCAAATGGACTGGGGCCAACTGCAGGCCCGCGTGTACCACGAGACGGTGGACCACTACATGGACTTTGGGGCCGACAAGCGCTACTGGTACAGCGGCCAGTCCAACGTGCCTGGCGACCCGTTCAACGGCTACCCCTGTGCACCGATCAGCGGCGGCATGGGCGGTTGTGCCGCCGGCATGCCCATGTACACCGCAGGCACCACCACCGGCCTGACCCTGAAGGGCGACGTCCGGCTGCAAGACAACGGGGTGCTGCGCCTGGGCACCGAGTGGCAGCAGTACACCCTGAACGACTGGTGGCCGCCCTCGGGCGGCGGCATGTTCCCAGGCACGTTCTGGAACGTGAACAACGGACAACGCGACCGTGCCGCGCTTTTTGCCGAATGGGAAGGCCAACTGTCTGCCCAATGGACCGGGCTGGTGGGCGTGCGGGTGGAGCGGGTGGGCACGAACGCCGGCGAGGTGCGTGGCTACAACCCCGCCGGTGGTGGCAACCAGGGCGCCGAAGCCGCAGCCTTCAACGCCGCCGACCGCCAGCGCACCGACCACAACGTGGACCTGACCGCCATGGCCCGCTGGCAGCTGGACGACGCGCAAACGCTGGAATTCGGCTACGCCCACAAGGAACGCTCGCCCAACCTCTACGAGCGCTACGCCTGGTCGTCCTGGCAAATGGCCGCCCTGATGAACAACTTCGTGGGCGACGGCAACGGCTACGTCGGCAACCTGGCCCTGCGCCCAGAAAAGGCCGACACCCTGTCGGCCACCTACGCGTGGGCCAGCGCCGACCGGCGTTCCGCCTTCCAGGTCACGCCCCACATCACCTGGGTGGACGACTACATCGACGCAGTCCCGCTCACACCGGCGGTCAACCGGTTCGGCGTGCTGCGGTACGCCAACCAGTCGGCCCGGCTTTACGGCCTGGACCTGTCGGGCCGCATGCCGCTGGGCCAGAACGGCTGGGGGCAATGGGGCTTGCAAGGCCTGCTCAGTTACACGCATGGCCGCAACCGCGACACCGGTGACGGCCTCTACAACGTGATGCCGCTCAACGCCAAACTCACCTTGACGCACCAACAAGCCGGCTGGGACAACCGGGTGGAACTGGTGCTGGTGCAAAGCAAGACCGACGTTTCCCGCGCCCGCAACGAAATCTCCACCCCAGGCTACGCGCTGGTACACCTGCGCAGCAGCTACCGCTGGGGCAACTGGCGCGTGGACTTTGGCGTGGAAAACCTGTTCGACCGTTTGTACCTGCTGCCCACCGGCGGCGCGTACACCGGCCAAGGCACCACCATGAGCAACCCCGCCCTGCCCAACTACCCCCAGTGGGGCACCGCCGTGCCGGGCATGGGCCGCAACGTGTACCTGGGCGTGACGAAGTCGTTCTAAGCCGCCTCGAACAGCCCCCCCGCCGCGGCGGGGGGTTCGAGGCCCAGGTGCCGGAACGCCGCCA
>NZ_JAAQQT010000609.1:0-29936 GCF_011742065.1 Aquabacterium sp. A08 | reverse complement strand
CGGCCGCCGGCGTCGGCCGGCAGCAGCGCGGGCGTGGGGTACTGCTCTTCCAGCCATTCGATGATGGCGGGCGACTGGATCAGCACCTGCTCACCGGTGTCCAGGGCCGGCACCAGCTGCTGCGGGTTCAGCGCCTTGAAGGTGTCGGTCAGGTGCGCTTCCTTGCCCAGGTGCACGGCCACGTACTCGGTGCTCAGCCCCTTGAGGTTGAGCGCGATGCGCAGCCGGTGCGAGGTGCCGCTGCGCCAGAAGTTGTAGAGCTTCATCGCGGGACTCACTCGGCCGGGCCGACGGTCAGCGCGATCTCGGCAATGCCTTCCACGCGGCCGGTGATCTGGTCGCCCGCCACCACGGGGCCCACGCCTTCGGGGGTGCCGGTGTAGATCAGGTCGCCGGGCTGCAGGTGGTAGTAGGTGGACAGGTCGGCGATGATTTCGCGGATGTTCCAGATCAGCTTGTCCACGTTGGACGACTGCTTGGTCACGCCATTGACTTCCAGGGCGATGGCGCCCTGCTCGACCACCACGCCTTCCATCGGCACGATTTCGGAGCAGACCGAGCCTTCTTCGATGTCCTTGCCGGTGTCCCAGGGGCGGCCCTTGTCGCGCGCCACCAACTGCAGGTCGCGGCGGGTCATGTCCAGGCCGGCGGCGTAGCCGTACACCAGTTCGTGGGCGTTTTCTTCGCTCACGCGGAAGCCGGGCTTGCCGATGGCCAGCACCAGTTCCATCTCGTAGTGGTAGTTGCTGGTGCGCGGCGGGTAGGCCACGGTCGCGCCGCTTTCCACCAGGGTTTGCGGCGATTTGGTGAAGTAAAAAGCGTTTTCGACGCTTTTATCGACCGGACGGCCCATTTCCACCGCGTGGGCGTGGTAATTGCGGCCGACGCAGAAGATGCGGTTGATGGGGAAACGCTCGGTCTTGCCACGGATGGGTAGGGACTGGACGGCGGGCGGGTTGAACAGGTATTGCGTCATGGTGTTTCCGGAAAAAAAGGGGGTCAGGCGCGGACTTCGTACACGCCCAGTTTGCGGTGCAGCGGCGACTCGTCGGCCATAAAAACGAAGGCCGGCTGGTCGGCGCTCAGGTTCTTCAGGGTGACGGCGGTGTAGCCCGGGGCGCAGCAGGTGTCGGCCTCGGCCAGGGTGAAGGTCTGGCCGGCGCCGTCCACGGTCACTTGCGTGCCGCCTTCGATCTGGTGGAACACCTGGGCCGGCGAACGCGCGGGCAGGCGCAGCGTCTGGCCGGGTTTGAGCATCAGGGCGTAAAAGCCCAGGATGTTCTCGGCGTCTTCCCCGGTTTCGGGGTTGATGTAGGTGACCTGCACGCATTCCTGCGCCGGCTGGTCGTCGGCCAGGGCCAGCAGGGCGGCGCGGGTGTCGGCCCAGGGGTAGCGCAGCATGGGGTAACGCTTGTCGCTGCGCTGGAACACGGTCGTGGGCACCACGCCGGCACGGGTCCAGGCGCGGTCGCCGCGGCCCGGGTTGACCTGCTGGCGCTCGCCGTTGAGGTGGTAGCTGGCCTCCATGTAGTACACCAGCGGCAGGTCCAGCACGTCCAGCCACACCACGGGCTCGGTGCCGTCGTGGCCGTGCTCGTGCCACAGGCCGGTGGGGGTCAGGATCAGGTCGCCGCGGGCCATCGGGCACTTTTCGCCGTCCACCGTGGTGTAGGCGCCTTCGCCTTCGACGATCATGCGCACGGCGTTGGGGGTGTGGCGGTGGCTGGGCGCCCATTCGCCGGGCAGCAGCAGCTGCATGCCCAGGTACATGGCGGCGCTGGCCTGCATCTTCTCCAGGCCGTGGCCGGGGTTGGCCAGCACCAGCACACGGCGCTCGGCCTTTTCGATCGGGGTCAGCTCACCGGCCTTGAGCAGCAGGGGCTTCAAGCTGGCGTAGGGCCAGTGGGTGGCGCGGGTCTGGCGCGTGGGCACGTGCGGCGGCAGCACGCCGCGCAGGCTGGGCCACAGCGGCACCAGGTTCAGCGCCTTCAGCTCGTCGCGGTAGTCCTGCGGCAGGTCTTCCAATCGGCCAAGTTCTTGCATGTTCGTCTCCGTTTCAGCCCTGTTGCAGGCAGTTGCTCACGTTCCAGCTGTACAGCCACTCCATCGCGTCGTAGAAGCGCTCTTGCGGGCGGTTCTTCCACATCTGGTTGCGGATCAGGCGTTCCACCCCGGTGGCGTGGTAGATGCGGCCCATCTCGCGGCTGCTCAGCACGATGCGGCCGGTGCGCGCCACGCGGTTCTTGCGGTACAGCTCCAGCGCGGCGGCCCAGTCCTTGTTCGTCACGCGCAGGGCTTCGCCCAGGGTCACCGCGTCTTCCATGGCCATGCAGGCGCCCTGGGCCATGTACTGGGTGGTGGGGTGGGCGGCGTCGCCAAGGATCGTCACGCGGCCGAACACCCAGTTCTCGATCGGCTCCTTGTCGGCCGTGGCCCAGCGCTTCCAGCTCTTGGGCAGTTCGATGAGCTGGCGTGCCTTGGGGCTGATGCCCTGGAAGTAGCTTTCCACCTCTTCCTTGGAGCCGTCTTTCACGCCCCATTCTTCCTGCTCGCGGCTGTGGAAGGTCACCACCACGTTGTACTGCTCGCCGCCGCGCAGCGGGTAGTGCACCAGGTGGCACTTGGGGCCGGCCCACAGGCTGGCGGCGTTCCACTGCAGGTCTTTCGGGAAATCGGCCTTGTCCACCACGGCGCGGTAGACCACGTGGCCGGTGACGCGGTGCGGGTCGTTCACGTACTGCTGGCGCACCACGGACTTCACGCCGTCGGCGCCGATCAGGGCCTGGCCGGTCCAGCGCTTGCCGTGCTGGTCGGTGGCGGTGACGGTGCCGGCGGCCTCGTCCTGCTCGATCTGCACGATGCGGGTGTTGGTGTGGAATTCCACCTGGCCGCTGGCCTGCGCGCCTTCCAGCAGCGACAGGTGCACGTCGGCGCGGTGGATCACGGCGTAGGGGTTGCCGAAGCGCTGGCGGAAGGCCTCGCCGGTCTCGATGCGGCCCACCAGGGATTCGTCCACCGCGTCGTGCATCACCATGAAGTCGGTGTACACGGCGCGGGCGCGCGCTTGCGGGCCCACGCCCAGCGCGTCAAACGCGTGGAAGGCGTTGGGCCCCAACTGGATGCCGGCGCCGATTTCACCGATTTCGGGCGCTTGCTCGAACACCTGTACCTGAAAGCCCTGGTTCACCAGGGCCAGGGCGGCGGCCAGGCCACCGATGCCACCACCGGCCACCAAAACCGGCAGCGCCGGGACGGATTGCGTCATGCTGAGTCTCCTTCGATGTGGAAAGCACACAAATCATCAGTACACGAATGATTAGTATAGTGATAACATGAAACCATGACAAGCCTGGGCATTCCCCTAGACTCGGTGGCCATGTCCACGCCCCCGTCCCACCCCGGCATCGACCGCCTGCCGGGCCACGCCATCCGGCGCCTGCACCAGATCTCTGTCGGCATCTTCCACCAGGAACTGCAAGACCTCAACCTCACCCCGGTGCAGTACGGGGCTTTGCAAACGGTGCAGCACCAGCCCGGCATTGACCAGCGCACGCTGGCGCGGCAGATCGCGCTGGACACCTCCACCACCGCCGGCGTGGTGGACCGGCTGGAGGCGCGCGGCCTGCTGCAGCGCAGCCTGTCGCCGGAAGACAAGCGGGTGCGCCTGCTGTCGCTCACCGCCGACGGCCACGCGCTGTGCGAACAGGCCCGCCCGGCCGTGCTGCGCGCGCAGGCGCTGACGCTGGCGCCGCTGTCGGCCGCCGAGCGCGACACCTTCATGGCCTTGCTCAACCGCCTGGTGACGGAAAACAACGAATTCAGCCGGGCGCCCAGCGACACCGGGCGCTGACGCCCGGCACGGCCGGCGCCGGGGTGCGAAAATGCGGGTCATGAACGCCCTGAACACCGTTGAACTGATGCACACCCTGGGCCAACAGGCCAAAGCCGCCTCGGCGCTGATGGCCAAGGCCGGCGCCGCCACCAAGGTGAAGGCCCTGCGCGGCCTGGCCGCCCTGCTGCGCGCCAACGTGGACGAGCTGCAGGTGGAAAACGCCAAGGACCTGGAGCGCGCCCGCGCCGCCGGCCTGGCCGAGCCCATGGTGGACCGGCTCAAGCTCACCCCCAAGGTGCTGGAGACCTGCGCCGAGGGCTGCGAGCAGCTGGCGGCCATGCCCGACATCATCGGCGAGGTCATGGGCATGAAACAGCAGCCCAGCGGCATCCGCGTGGGGCAGATGCGGGTGCCCATCGGCGTGTTCGGCATGATTTACGAAAGCCGGCCCAACGTGACCATCGAGGCGGCGTCTTTGTCCATCAAGAGCGGCAACGCCTGCATCTTGCGCGGCGGGTCCGAGGCCATCGACAGCAACCGCGCCCTGGCCGCGCTGGTGCGGCAGGCGCTGGTGCAGGCCGGCCTGCCGGCCGACGCGGTGCAGCTGGTGCCCACCACCGACCGCGAGGCCGTGGGCCAGCTCATCGCCATGCCGGCTTATGTGGACGTGATCATCCCGCGCGGCGGCAAGGGCCTGATCGAGCGCATCAGCCGCGAGGCCAAGGTGCCCGTGATCAAGCACCTGGACGGCAACTGCCACACCTACGTGGACGACCCGTGCGACCTGGCCCTGGCGGTGAAGGTGACCGACAACGCCAAAACCCAGAAGTACAGCCCCTGCAACGCGACCGAAAGCCTGCTGGTGGCGCGCGGCGTGGCGGCGGCCTTCTTGCCGCAAATCGGCGCCATCTTCGCGCAAAAAGGCGTGGAAATGCGTTGTTGCGCCGAATCCAAGGCCCTGCTGGCGGCCGTGCCCGGCGCCCACCTGAAAGACGCCACCGAGCAGGACTGGAGCGAGGAATACCTGGCCCCCATCATCAGCGTGAAGGTGGTGGCCGGGGTGGACGAGGCCATTGCCCACATCAACCGCTACTCCAGTGGCCACACCGAGGCCATCCTGACCACCGACCATGTGCATGCGCAAAAATTTCTGCGCGAGGTCGATTCCAGCAGCGTGATGGTCAACGCCAGCACCCGCTTTGCCGACGGCTTTGAGTACGGGCTGGGCGCCGAAATCGGCATTTCCACCGACAAGTTCCACGCCCGCGGCCCGGTGGGGGTGGAGGGGCTGACCTCGCTCAAGTACGTGGTGCTGGGCGAGGGCGAAGTGCGCGGTTGAGCCCGCGCCCTCCCACGCGCGGCCTGCGGCCCAGCCCGGCCGCGCCCGCGGCGAACGGCCCCCTGGCCGCCTACCGGCGGGCCTTGCAGCGGGTGCAGCGGCTGCAGGCCCAGCGCGACGCCCAGCAACAACAGGGGCTGGCGCACCAGCGCCTGTGGGCGGCCGAGGTGCTGCCCCTGCAACGCCAGCACCTGCAGGTCCAGCGCGACCTGGCCCTGCGCTTGGCCGACTGGCGCGAGGCCGACGACCCGCGCCTGAGCAGCGCCCAACGCCACACCCTGCGCGAGGCCCTGTGTGCGCGGCTGCGTGCCCTGTGCGCGCAAGGCCAGGCCGACCTGGCGCCCCTGCACGACCGGCACAGCCCGCTCACCCTGGCCCAGTGGCGCCAGGCCCAGGCCGCGGCGGTGCACGCCCAGGTGGCCGACTGGCTGGGCGACGGCTGGGCCGCCCACGCGCCGGCCGACGACCCCGACGCCGTGTGGGACGCCGCCCGGCAACGCTGGCAGCGCGAGCGGGCCGAGCGCGAGGCCAAACGCCAGGCGCGTCGCCAGGCCCGGCAGGCCCGCCGCGCCGCGCTCGACCCTGGGGCCACGGCCCCCCGGGCCGGCACCCCCGAGCACACCGACACCCCCGACACCGTGCTGCGCCGGCTCTACCGGCAATTGGCCAGTGCCCTGCACCCCGACCGCGCGCCCGACGACGCCGAACGCCAGCGCCGCCACCACCTGATGGGCGAGGTCAACGCCGCCTACGCCCAGCGCGACCTGCTGACCCTGCTGCGGCTACAGGGCGATGCCGCCCCGGCCGAACGCCTCGCTGCCCTGACCCGTTTGCTGCAGGAGCAGACCGCCCGGCTGGAACGGCTGCGCCAGCACGAACAACAGGACTGGCGCCACCGCCTTGGCCTGCCCGACGGCACCCCGTGGGACGACGGCGCGCTGGCGCGGCACCGCCAGGCGCTGGGCAGCGCTTGGGCCGAACGCCTGGCCCAGGCGCAGCGCGACCTGGCGCAACTGCAGGACGTGGCCGGCCTCCAGCGCTGGCTGAACGCCCAGCGCCGCGCCTGAACGTCCCCGACGCGACCGGGGTGTGGCCCCCCTGCGCCACAATGCCCGCATGCGTTCCCTCCACACCATCGCCCTGTCCATGCTCGACCTGGTGGCCGTGCGCGAAGGCGGCACGGTGGCCGACGCCCTGGCCATCGCCCTGCGTACCGCCCAGCACGCCGAACACCTGGGTTTCACCCGCTACTGGCTGGCCGAACACCACAACATGGCCGGCATCGCCAGTTCCGCCACCGCGGTGCTGGTCGGTCACATCGCCGGTGGCACCTCGCGCATCCGCGTCGGCTCCGGCGGGGTGATGCTGCCCAACCACGCGCCGCTGGTGGTGGCCGAGGCCTTTGGCACCCTGGCCGAGCTCTACCCCGGCCGCATCGACCTGGGCCTGGGCCGCGCGCCCGGCACCGACGGCCCCACCATGCGCGCCCTGCGCCGCGACCGGCCCGAAACCGAGGACGACTTTCCCCGCGACGTGGCCGAACTGCAGCGCCTGCTGGGCGACCCGCAACCCGGCCAGCGGCTCATCGCCATGCCCGGCGCCGGCACCCACGTGCCGATCTGGTTGCTGGGCTCCAGCCTGTTTTCGGCGCAGTTGGCCGCCGAACGGGGCCTGCCGTTCGCGTTTGCCTCGCATTTCGCGCCGCGGCTGCTGTTGCAGGCCATCGACCTGTACCGCGCCCGCTTCCGTCCCTCGGCCACGCTGGCCCAGCCCCATGTGGCCATCGGCGTGCCGCTGATCGCCGCCCCCACCGACGCCGAAGCCGAGTACCTGGCCAGCAGCACCTACCAGCGGGTGCTGGGCATCCTCACCGGCGACCGCCGCCGCCTGCAGCCGCCGGTGCCCGACTTCTGGGCGCAGGTGGACGGGCAGGCCCGCAGCGTCATCGGCGACTTCCTGGCCGCCGCCGTGGTGGGCGGGCCCGAGACGGTGCGCGCCGGCCTGCAGCGCCTGGCCGACCTGACCGGGGCCGACGAGTTCGTCCTGGTCAGCGACGTGTACGACCCCGCCCTGCGCCTGCGCTCGCTGGACATCGCTGCGGCCGCCATGCGTGCCGACCAGCCGCCCGAAGCACTGCCAGCATGAAGGCCTGCCCTGGTGTGCCTGCCATCGTTGGCCCGTGCAGGGGTGGGCGCCGCTGGGCCGCGGCTGGGCTGATTACCGCCACTGCAGGTGCGGCCCTGGCCACCGTGCCCGCCAGTCCGGCCCGGGTGGCCCTGGACGGTTGGGCGATCGACCAGACGGAGGTGACGATCGGCGATTTTGCCCGCTACGCGCAGGCCACGGGGGTGGTCACCGACGCGGAGCGGCAGGGCGGTGGCATGGAGTACGTCGGCGGCTGGCAACGGCGCCCTGGCTGGACCTGGCGCGGGCCCGACGGGCAGGCCCACGCCGACCCCCGCTTGCCCGCGGTGCACCTGACCCAGCCCGAGGCCGAGGCCTACTGCCGCTGGGCCGGCGGCACGCTGCCCACGGCGGCCCAATGGAAGCAAGCGGCCTACACCGAGGCGCGCCTATCGCCGCCCCCGCCCTGGGTGCGGGGCCGCACCTACCCCTGGCCCACCGGCGATCGGCCCGAGGGGGCCAACACCTCGGGCGCCGACCCCTGGCCCCGCGCCGCGCCCGCCGGCGCCACCCGGGCCGGCGTCAATGGCCTGTACGACATGGGGGCCAATGTCTGGGAATGGGTGTCGGACGCGCGCGGGGAGGAACGGCGCACCATGGGTGGCTCCTGGTGGTACGGCCACGACCAAATGGGCGCCCACGTGGACGCCTGGAAGCCGGCGCACTTTGCGGCGGTGTACATCGGCTTTCGCTGCGTCCATCCCCTGCAGCGCCGATAATTCGGCCCATGCCTACCAAACCCCGTGTCGTCGTCGGCCTGTCCGGCGGCGTGGATTCCGCCGTCAGTGCTTACCTGCTCAAGCAGCAGGGCTACGAGGTCATCGGCATCTTCATGAAGAACTGGGAAGATGACGACGACAGCGAATACTGCTCCAGCCGCCAGGACTGGCTGGACGCGGCCAGCGTGGCCGATGTGATCGGCATCGACATCGAGCACGTCAACTTCGCCGCCGAGTACAAGGACCGCGTGTTTGCCGAGTTCCTGCGCGAGTACCAGGCCGGGCGCACGCCCAACCCCGACATCCTGTGCAACGCCGAGATCAAGTTCAAGGCCTTTCTGGACCACGCCATGCGCCTGGGGGCCGAGAAGATCGCCACCGGCCACTACGCCCGGGTGCGCTGCATCGGCCACGACGGCCAGGTGCGCGACGCGGCCACCAGCAGCGCCGCCGACGGCCGCTTTGAGCTGCTCAAGGGCCTGGACCCGCTGAAGGACCAGAGCTATTTTCTGCACCGCCTGAACCAGGCGCAGCTGGCCAAGACGCTGTTCCCGGTGGGCGAATTGCCCAAGACCGAGGTGCGTCGCATCGCCGCCGAGATCGGCCTGCCCAACGCCAAGAAGAAGGACAGCACCGGCATCTGCTTCATCGGTGAGCGGCCGTTCCGCGACTTCCTCAACCGCTACATCCAGAAGGAACCGGGCCCGATCCGCGACGACCGGGGCCGCGAGATCGGCCGCCACGTGGGCCTGAGTTTTTACACCCTGGGCCAGCGCCAGGGCCTGGGCATCGGCGGCCTGAAAACCGCGGGCGACGCCAAGGGCACGGGCGAACACGCGCCGTGGTTCGTGGCGCGCAAGGACGTGGCGAACCACACCCTGTGGGTGGTGCAGGGCCACGACCACCCCTGGCTGCTGTCGCCCGAACTGTCGGCGCTGGACGCGAGCTGGGTGGCCGGCGTGCCGCCCGCGCCGGGCGCTTACGGCGCCAAGACCCGCTACCGCCAGGCCGACGCGGCCTGCGTGGCCAGCGCGGGGGCCGACGGCACGTTCGCGTTGCGCTTTGCCGAGCCGCAGTGGGCGGTGACGCCGGGCCAGAGCGCGGTGCTGTACGACGGCGAGGTGTGTTTGGGTGGCGGCGTGATCCAGGCGGCCACGGCCACCGAGCGGCCTTTGCCGGCGCTGGCGCCGGCCCGACCCCCGGCCCGCCGGCCCCGGCGCGCGGTGGGCGCGGGCCGCAAACCGGCCTGAACCCTGCGTCGCGGCGCGGGCCGCGTGCCGGTCAGGCCGCCAGCGACACCCGGTCGCGCCCGCTGGCCTTGGAGCGGTACAGCGCCGCGTCGGCTCGCGCGATCCAATCGTTCGCGCTTTCGCCGTGCTGCAGCGCCGCGGCCCCGGCCGAGACGGTCACGCTCAACACCACGTCTTGCGTGTTGCGCTTGCGCAGCTTCATCGCCTTGGCGGTGGCGCGCACCCGTTCGGCCACGGCGGCGGTGGCCTCCAGGCCGGCGTGCGGCAGCACGATGGCAAATTCCTCGCCCCCGTAGCGCGCCACCAGGTGCGCCGGGTCGTTCACCACCTTGCGCAGCAGTTCGCCCATGCCGGCCAGCACCTGGTCGCCCACCAGGTGGCCGTGTTCGTCGTTGATGCGCTTGAAGTGGTCGATGTCCACCATCACCAGCCCGTGGCTGGGGTGCGCGGTCAGGGGTTGGCGCAGCAACTGTTCCAGGCGGTGGTCCAGCCCCTTGCGGTTGAGCACCCGGGTCAGGCTGTCCACGAACACCTCTTCGCGGGCGCGGTCCAGGTCGGCGCGCAGGCGCTGGATTTCGGCGCGGCTGGCGTCCACCTGGGCCTTGAGGGCCGCGGCCGAGTCCTGCATCGCCTGGCTGCGCTGCAGCGCCAGCTGCAGGTGGTCGTGCAGGGCGGCGGGGTTGTCGGTCTGTTGCAGCGCGGTGTTCAGGTCGTGCAGGCCGGCCCCGAAGGCCCCGGCCTGGTCGCCGGTGCGTTGCACGCTGTCCACCACGTTGTTCATCACCTGCTGGAAGTCGCGGCTGATGCGGTCCATGGTCTTGTCGTCCACCCCGGCGATGTGCTCGCGGTAGAGGCGCTGGATGGACGCATCGCCCAGGCGCGGTTCGGTCAGCTTGAGCTGGTCCAGCGCCTGGTTGAGCCGGGCGTTGAGGCCGGCCGCATATTCGTACCAGACGCTGTAGGTGGTGGGGTTGAAGGCGGCGTCGTGCTGGCCCATGAACCCGATCACGGTTCGCAGCAGTTCGGCGCTTTTGTCTCTGGTTTCTTGGTATTGCACGCGGTGGCACCCGGTTGGTGGGCCACTGTGGCTAGGCCCGGCAGGAAAATTGTAATGTCTGGCAACGGTTTATGGCAGGACTCTTCAACCCTTACGTCAAGACTGTGGTAAGTCTGCCGCACCCAGGGCCTGCTGCAGCCGGTCGATGAAGGCGCGGGTCTTGGTGGGCATGAGCCGGCGTTCGGGGAACACGGCCCAGGCGTCGTGGGCCGGCGGGTGCCAGTCGGGCAGCACCCGCACCAGCTGGCCGCGTTGCACCTGCAGCGCGGCAAAGCGGTCGGGCACCACGGCGATGCCGCCGCCGGCGGCGGCCAGGCGGATCAGCAGCTCCGGCGAGTTGGCCACCAGCCCCCCCGCCGGGCGGCCGTGCCAGTGCTGCTGGCCTTGCACCAGGTGCCAGGGCAGGGCGTCGCCCTGGCGGCCCAACAGCCGCACGGCGCGGTGGCGCGGCAGGTCGTCCGGCTGCTGGGGGTGGCCATGGCGGGCCAGGTAGGCCGGGCTGGCGTAGAGCCCGTTGGTGAACACGGCCAGCCGCCGCGCTGCCAGCGAGGCGTCGCTGGGCAGCTCGCCCATGCGCACCGCCAGGTCGAAGTTCTCGGCCAGCAGGTCCACCCGGCGCGGCGACAGGTCCAGCTCCAGCGTGACCGCCGGGTGGTCCGCCGCGAAACCGGCCAGCGCCTCGGCCAGCAGCAGGGTGGCGAGGTCGCTGGGCATGGACACCCGCAGCCGCCCACTGGGCGTGGCCTGGCGGTGGGCGCTCAGGGCCGCCACCGCGTCCACCTCGGCCGCCACCTGGCGCGCGTGTTCCAGCAGCTGCAGGCCGAACTCGGTCAGCCACTGGCGCCGCGTCGTGCGCCGCAGCAGCCGCTCGCCCAGCCGCAGCTCCAGCCCGGCCAGCCGGCGCGACACGGTGGACTTGGGCAGGCCCAGCGCCTCGGCGGCGCGGCTGAAGCTGCCCCGCTCGGCCACCTGGGCAAAGATGAGCAGGTCGTTGGGGTCGATGCCCGCGGTTGATAGTTCCATTTGAAGAACAATGATATCCATTTCAGGGGATTTATCGCTTCAATGGGCCGATTTACAGTACACCCATCGCCCCCCAACCACCTTTCGGAGCCCCCTATGAAGATCCTGCAAATCCACGCCAGCCCCCGCCGCGGCGCCGCCAACTCCAGCAAAGTGGCCCACCAGGTGGTCGCGGCCCTCCAGGCCCGGCACGCCGGCGCCCAGGTGACCCTGCGCGACCTGGCCGACCACCCCGTCACCGTGCTGGACGAAGCCGCCCTGGGCGCGCTGTTCACCCCGGCCGACCAGCGCAGCGCCGCACAGGCCGCCGTGGTGGCCGAGTACGACGCCCTGATCGCCGAGGTGCAGGCGCACGACACCCTGGTGCTGGGCGTGCCCATGTACAACTTCGGCGTGCCGGTGCAGCTCAAGGCCTGGATCGACGCCATCGCCCGCGCCGGCGTCACCTTCCGCTACACCGACCAGGGCCCCCAGGGGCTGCTGCAGGGCAAGACCGTGTACCTGGCCCTGGCCCGTGGCGGCCTGTACCGCGACCAGCCGCACGACACCCAGGTGCCCTACCTCAAGACCGTGCTGGGCTTTTTGGGCCTGACCGACGTGCGCCCGATTTACGCCGAAGGCCTGAACATGGGCCCTGAGGCCGCCGCCCGGGGGTTTGCCCAGGCCGAGGCCGACCTCGCCGCCGCCCTGGCCTGAGCCAGGCCCCGGCGCGCCCGCGCCCGACGCCAACCCCGGGACCGCGTCCCCGGGGCGCGCCCAACGATCCCCCAGTGTTTGCAGGAGCCGCCCCATGCCCACCGCCGCCCCGATGACCGAAACCGTTGCCCACCCCCGCCGCGTCGAAAGCCTGGTGGCGGGCCTGCCCACCTCCGACGGCGCCGGCGTCAAGCTCACCCGGGTGTTGACCCAGGACCTGCAGCGCCGGCTCGACCCCTTCCTGATGCTGGACGCCTTCGGCAGCGACCGGCCGGACGACTACATCGCCGGCTTCCCCGACCACCCGCACCGCGGCTTCGAGACGGTGACCTACATGATCGCCGGGCGGCTGTTGCACCGCGACAGCGCCGGCCACGAAGGCCTGCTGGACAGCGGAGGCGTGCAGTGGATGACCGCCGGGCGCGGCGTGGTGCACTCCGAAATCCCGCAGCAGGAAGCGGGGGTGATGGAGGGTTTTCAGCTCTGGCTCAACCTGCCCGGCCGCGACAAGCTGTGCCCGCCGGGGTACCGCGACTTCAGTGCCGCCGAGCTGCCCCGCTTCGTCACGCCCGAGGGCGTGGCGGTGGCGGTGATCGCGGGGGCCAGCCACGGCGTGGCCGGCGCCGTGACCCGCGACGCCACCGCGCCGCTCTACCTCGACCTGCACCTGCCCCCGGGCAGCCGCTTCGCGCAGGCGCTGCCGCCCGGCCACAACGCCTTCGTGTACGTGTACCGGGGCGCCGTCCGCGTGGGCGAGCAGCACGTGCCGGCCCAACGCATGGCCGTGCTGGCCAACGACCCGCAGGCCGACGGCATCGTCCTCGACGCCCCGACCGGCGCACGGGCGCTGCTCATTGCTGGGCGGCCGCTGAACGAGCCCATCGTCCAGCATGGCCCCTTCGTGATGAACACCGAGGCCGACATCCACCAGGCGATCCGCGACTTCCGCGCCGGGCGCCTGGGCTGAACGGCCGACACCGGTGGCGACACCGCGATGTCAGCCAGCGCCGGGCGGTGGGGGCCCCTGTGGGTTGAGCCGGGGGTGGGTTTCCTCGCCCAGCCAGCCGAGCAGGGCGCCCGACGCCGCCATGGACAGCGCGACGAACCAGAATGCGGCGGTCACCTGGCCGGTGAAATGGGCGGTCAGGCCCAGCCCCAGCGCGCCGATGCCGTAGCCCAGGTCGCGCCAGAAGCGGTAGATGCCGACGGCCGTGCCCCGCCAGTGGGGGTGGGCGATGTCGGCCACCGCCGCCGAGAGGTTCGGGTACAGCAGGGCCATGCCCAGCCCCGACAGCGCGGCAGACGCCGACCACCAGAGCGCCCCCTGGCCCAGCACCATCAAGGCCACGCCCGCCCCGCACAGCCACATGCCCCACACGTTGGGGCGATGGCGGCCGATGCGGTCCGACAGGCGCCCCGTGAACAGCTGCGCCGCGCCCCACACCAGGCCATAGACCCCGATGACCGAGCCCACCTGCGGCAGGCTCAGCCCCCGCTGGTACAGGTAAACCGGGTAGAACACCCACACCAGCGCATCCACAAACTTTTCCACCAGGCCCGCCTGGCACAGCGCAAACAACCGGCGGTCGCGCCAGCTCATCAGCGTGAAAACCTCCCAGGTGCCGGGCGCGCTGGAGACGTGGCGGGGGTGGCGAGGCCGCGCCAACGGCTGGCCCCCGCCCGCCGCGTGCCGCGCCGCCTCGGCCCGCGCCCAGGGCAGGGTTTCGCGCACCCACACCTGCGTCAGTACGAGCGCGGTCAGCACCACCGCCAGGCCAAACAGCAGCAGCCCCAGGCGGGGCCCCAGCCAGGTGGCCAGCCAAGCGGTGGCCAGGCCCGCCAGTGCCACCCCCAGGTAGCCCGCAAACTCGTTCAGACCCAGGGTGAGCCCGCGTTCCTGCATGCGCGTGATGTCCAGCTTGGCGGTTTGGGTCATCGACCAGGTCAACCCCTGGTTCACGCCCAGCAGCACGGTCGCGGCCACCACCCAGTGCCAGTGTGGCGCGTACCAGACCATCACCGGTATCGGCAAGGCCACCAGCCAGCCCAGCAGCAGCACACGCTGGCGGCCCACGCGCTCGGATAACCGCCCCGCCACGAAGTTCATGGTTCCCTTGACCACGCCGAACGCCACCACGAACGCCGTCAGCAGCAGGAACGACGTCTTGGGCACGCCAAATTCGGACTCGGCCAGCGCGGGCACCACCGTGCGCACCATGCCCAGGGTCAACCCCACCAGCAAAACCTGCAACAACTGGTGCAGGAACTGCGCCAGGTTGGCCCGGATGCCGTGTGTGGGTGCCATCGGGGGCTTCAGTCGGTGTCCAAGGGCATGCCCGCCGCCCGCCACTCGCTCACCCCGTCGAGCAGCTTGTGCACCCGGTAACCCTGGCTGTGCAGCAGTTCGTAGGCCTCCTCAGAAAACAGGCAGAACGGGCCGCGGCAGTAGGCGACGATGGCTTTGTCCCTGGGCAGCTCTGACAAACGGCTGGCGATTTCCTGCACCGGCATGGACCGCGCATACGGCAGGTGCGAACGCTCGAATTCCGCTTGAGGGCGCACGTCGATGACCACCACTTCGCCGCGCTGCGCCTGGTCCATCAGGGCCTGGCGGTCCAGCGACACCAGCTTCTTCGGCTCGGCCACCATCTGGTCCAGCGCCACGCGCAGGTCCAGCAGGTGTTCCTCGGCCACTTGCCGCAGGGCCACCCACAGGCCGGCCACGTCCGGGCCGGTGAGGCGGTACACGACGAACTTGCCGTCCTTGCGCGAGGTGACCAGCCGCGCCTCGCGCAGCGCCCGCAGGTGCGCGCTGGCCAGCTTGATGCCGATGGACAACTCCGTGGCCAGCTGCTCCACCGATTTTTCGCCCTGCGCCAGCAACTCGATCAGCTCCAGCCGCTTGGGGCTGGCCACCGCCTTGCCGATGCGCGCCACCTGCTCGTACAGCAGGTCCTTCAGTTGCCGCTTGTTCATGCTAACATTCAAATGTTGTTTAGATTAAATATACACTGAAATTCGCGTGTCCAATACGGGCCTGATGCACCCACCCCGAACCGAGACCCTGTGGGCCGTGGCGCTGTCGGTGGCGCTGCACGCCGCGGTGCTGGGGCTGGCGGGCCTGACCGCGTTCACGCCCC
This sequence comes from Aquabacterium sp. A08, assembly GCF_011742065.1. Lineage (NCBI taxonomy): Bacteria > Pseudomonadati > Pseudomonadota > Betaproteobacteria > Burkholderiales > Sphaerotilaceae > Aquabacterium > Aquabacterium sp. A08. The sequence goes on along the minus strand of NZ_JAAQQT010000609.1, from coordinate 14,696 downwards.
CGCCACCCACCGCGCCCGTGGCGCCGCCCATTTTTGTGGAAATGTGGGCCTCCGAACCGCCCGCGCCCAGCCCCGACCCCACGTCGGCGCCCTCACCGCCGCGCCCGGCCGCCGCCCCGGCGCGGCCCGTGCCTGTCCCGGCCATGGCCAGGCCGACAGCGGCCCCGCCCGCACCCCAGGCCCCCGACCGCGAGCGGGCCTACCTGGACGCACCGCCCGCCCCCACCGCCGAAGAATGGGCGCTGGCGTCTCGCTACACGCTCAAAAACAGCAAGCCCTACCGCCACACCTGGGGTCAGCAGGTGCGCAGCCTGATGGGCACGGCCTTCGAGGGGCCGGACCAGGGGGCGGTGCGTTTTCGGGTGGAAATCGCGCCCGATGGCCGCATGACCCGGCTGGAGACGCTCTGGAGCACCTCGCCCGTGGCCGAGCAGCGGGCGCGTCAGGCCATGGATGCGATGCCCCCGCTGCCGCCCACCCCCACGGGGCAGCCGCTGGTCTTTGAAAAGACGATTTCCTTCCAGCCCCACGTGGTGGACGACACCCCCCTGTACCAGAACGACTGCCTGCCCGAGCGGCCCGCGTTCCGCAACCCCTATGCCTGGGACGGCCAGTCCGACCCCGGGCCGGCGGTGCAGCCCCGCACCGAACAGCGGGACGGGCAGGCGATGGCGGACTGCCTGCGGCAGTTGCCGCAGGACACGATCGAGGCCGAAAGCGCCCACGACCGCCGGCAACTGGAGCGCTGGGGCTCGGACCGGCTGGGGCGCTGAGGGTCAGCCCAGCGCGCCCCACACTCCCCCAGCGACGGCGCTGCCGAGCACCACCAGCCAGGGCGGCAGTTTCCAGGTCACCAGCGCCACCAGCGCCAGCAGGACCAGGGCAAAGTCTGGCGGGGCGTGGACGGCGCTGGTCCACACCGGCTGGTACAGCGCCGCCAGCAGCACGCCCACCACCGCCGCCTGGGTGCCCCACAACGCCGCTTGGGTGCGCGGGCTGCGGCGCAGCTGCTCCCAGAACGGCAGAGCCCCCGCCACCAGCAGGAAGGCGGGCGCAAAAATCGCCAGCAGAGCGATCAGCCCGCCCAGCCAGCCGCTCGGGGCCGCCTGCGTGGACGCGCCCAGGAACGCGGCGAAGGTGAACAACGGGCCGGGCACGGCCTGGGCCGCGCCATAGCCGGCCAGAAAGGTGTCGGGGTCCACCCAGCCGGTGGGCACCACCTCGGCCTGCAGCAGCGGCAGCACCACGTGCCCGCCACCCAACACCAGCGAGCCGGCCCGGTAAAAGGCGTCCACCAGGGCCAGCGTGGGGTTCGGCGCCCAGGCGGCCCACCACGGCAAACCCAGCAACAGCCCCGCAAACAGCGCGAGCCAGCACAGGCCCGCGCGGCGGCGAACGGTCAAGGGCAGGGGGTCGTGGGCGGTGCCTGGCCCGGGCCGGAACCACCACAGCCCCACCACGGCCCCGAAAGCCATCACCCCCACCTGGCCCCAAACCGAGGGCACCAGCAGCACGCCGCAGGTGGCCAGCGCCATCAGGCCGATGCGCGGTGCGTCCGGGCAGAGCTGGCGGGCCATGCCCCACACCGCTTGCGCCACCACGGCCACCGCCACCAGCTTCAGGCCGTGCAACACGCCCGGCGGCACCGCGTCGCCGTGGCTGGCCAGGCCCTGCGCCAGCAAGACCAGGGCCACGGCCGACGGCAGCGTGAACCCCGCCCACGCTGCCAGCGCGCCGGCGTAACCCGCGCGGGACAGCCCCAGCGCCAGGCCCACCTGGCTGCTGGCCGGCCCCGGCAGGAACTGGCACAGGGCCACCAGGTCCGCGTAGCTGCGCTCGCTCAGCCAGCGGCGCCGGGTCACAAACTCCTCGCGGAAATACCCCAGGTGCGCCACCGGGCCACCGAAGGCGGTCAGGCCCAGCCGCAGGAAAATCAGGAACACCGCCCAGGGGTCGCGGTCGCTGGCGGGGGTGTCGGTCATGGGTGCCTCGGCTGGCGGTGGGGTGGCCCCGGACAGGCAAAAGCCCGCTTCCGGCGGGGAGAGCGGGCCTTGGGGCAGGTGTGCGGTGGCGGCTTAGAACGGGATGTCGTCGTCCATGTCGTCGAAGCCGGTGCTGGGCGCCGGGGCCGGCGGCCGCTGCGGCGCGGGGCGCGGGGCCGCGGCGGGCGCCGGGCGGGCCATGGGGGCGGCCGCGCGCGGGGCGTAGCCCCCGCCGCCGCCTTCGTCCATGCCCTGGCCGCCCATGCCTTCGCGGCCCCCCAGCAGCTGCAGTTCGGTGGCGATGATGTCCACCGTGTTCTTCTCCACCCCCGACGGGTCGGTGTACTTGCCGTACTTCAGGCGGCCTTCGACGTAGATCGGGCGGCCCTTGCGCACGTATTCGCCGGCAATTTCGGCCAAACGGTCGTAAAAGGTCACGCGGTGCCACTGGGTGTCTTCCACCGTCTCGCCGCTGTTGCGGTCTTTGCGGCGGCTGCTGGTGGCCACGCTGACGTTCGCCACGGCCTGGCCCGAGGGCAGGTAACGGATCTCGGGGTCGCGGCCGCAGTTGCCGACCAGGATGACTTTGTTGACGGATGCCATGGCGTGGAAAACCCTCTCTAGCGTGGTGTGTAACGAAGGCCGATTGTCCAACATTTGCCCGTGGACGCCAGCCCCGGGCGGCCCGCTTTTACACTTGGGCCATGCCACGGCCCCAACAGCCCGATTTTCTGGAACACCTGCGCCACGAGGTGATCGATGGGCGCCACTGGCTGGACCGCGCGGTGGTCATCGGCTTTGCCGTGCTGGCCGGCCTGGCGGTGGTGGCCTTCACCTGGCTGGCCGACGCGGCCTACGCCCGTTTTGCCGAGCTGCAAACCCGCCACTGGTGGGCGCCCCTGCTCTGGACGCCGGCCGTCACCGCCGCGGTGGTCTGGCTGCTGCGGCGCTGGGCACCTGGCGCAGGGGGCTCGGGCGTGCCCCAGACCCTGGTGGCGCTGGAGCCGCGCCTGCCGCGCGAGCAGCGCGCCCGTTTTGTCTCGCTCAAGCTGTCGGCGGCCAAGGTGTTGGGCGTCTCGGGCGGCCTGCTGGCCGGGCTGTCCATCGGGCGCCAGGGGCCGTCGGTGCAGGTGGCCGCCGGCGTCATGCACCACGCACGGCGTTACCTGTCGCCCAAAACCGTCATCAGCGACCGGGAATTGCTGGTCGCCGGCGGGGCGGCCGGCATTGCGGCGGCGTTCAACACGCCCTTGGGTGGCATCGTCTTCGCCATCGAGGAGCTGTCGCGCCGGCTGGAGCAGCGCAACAGCGGCCTGATGCTGGCGGCCATCGTGGTGTCGGGGCTGGTGTCGGTGTCGGTGTTCGGCAACCTGTCCTACTTTGGCCGGGTCCGCATCGAGGTGGTGTCCTGGGCCGACCTGTTCTGGCCGGGCCTGCTGATCGCGGCGGTCTGCGGCCTCATGGGCGGGCTGCTGTCGCGGCTGTTGCTGGTGTCGTTCACCGGCCTGCCCGACCGCTTTTGCGCCCTGCGCCGGGCCCACCCGGTGCGCTTCGCCGCGCTGTGCGGGCTGGGGGTGGCGCTGATCGGGGTGGTCAGCGACGGCGGGGTCCACGGCGGCGGTCACCCGCAGGTGAAGGCGCTGCTGTCGATGGAGTCGGTGGAGCAGCACACGCCCTTCCTGTTTTCGGGGCTCAAGTTCATTGCCTCGTGGTGGTCGGCCTGGTCGGGCGTGCCCGGCGGCATTTTCGGGCCCAGCCTGTCGCTGGGCGCCGGGGTGGGCGCCGACATCGCCTGGCTCACCGACACGCGCCAGGTGCAGGCGCTCATCGCCATCGGCATGGCGGGGTTTCTGGCGGCGGTCACGCAAACGCCCATCACCGCCATGATCATCGTGATGGAGATGACCGACGGCCACAGCATGGTGTTGAGCCTGATGGGCTGCGCGCTGCTGGCCAGCCTGCTGTCGCGCATGGTCAGCCGCCCGCTCTACAGCACCATGGCCGAAACCCTGTGGGCCACGGTGGTGCGCCCGCCGGCCCCCGCCCCCGATGCCGCGCCCGCGGCGAGCGAGGCCGCGCCGCCCGGGGCGGCCGCGGTGCCGGTCCCGGCGGTCAGTGCGCCGGACGGGCCGCCGCCGGCGCCGGGGCCCGCATCGGCCACGCCACCACCAGCCACAGCAGGGCCAGGGCCGCACACGCCATGAACAGGCCGTGTGCGCCGACGTGGCGCACCAGCCAGCCGCCGGCCGCGCCGCCGACAAAAAAGCCGACCGACTGGAGCGTGTTGTACACCCCCAGCGCCGCGCCGCGCGCGTGCGCCGGCGCCAGGCGCGAGGCCAGGCTGGGCTGGCTCGCCTCCAGCGTGTTGAAGCCCAGGAAGAACAGAAACAGGCCAATGCCCAGGGCGGTGAGCGAGGGCGTGTGGCTGGCGCTGTACCAGAAGCCCAGCTGCACCAGCAGGATCAGCCCGATGGCGAACAGGAACACCGCGCGCAGGTGGCCTTTGCGTTCCAGCCGGAACAGCACCCCGCCCATGACCAGGAACGAGCCCAGCAGCGCCAGCAGGTAGACCACCCAGTGCCGGTCGGCGGTGAGGCCGGCCTGCACCAGCAGGGCGGGCACGGCCATCCACATGGCCAGTTGCACCGCGTGCAGCACGAACACGCCCAGGTTCAGCCGCAGCAGGCCGGCGTGGCGCAGCACCTCGGCCAGGCCGCGGCGGCCGGCGTCGCGCTGTTCCGCGGGTTCGGGCGGCACCACCCAGGCCACCACCGCCATGCCCAGCAGGGCCAGGCCGGTGGTCAGCCAGAACAGCCCGCCCAGACCGATCTGCGCCGCCAGCACCGGCGCCAGCACCAGCGACAGCGCGAACATCAGCGCGATGCTGATGCCCACCAGCGCCATCGCCTTGGTGCGCACCTCGTCGCGGGTCACGTCGGCCAAGAAGGCGGTGATGGCCGCCGAGATGGCGCCGCCGCCCTGCAGCGCGCGGCCCAGGGTGAGCTGGTCCAGCGTGGTGGCGCTGGCGGCCAGCGCGCTGCCCAGCGCGAACAGCGCCAGCCCGGCCAGGATGACGCGTTTGCGGCCCCAGCGGTCCGAGGCCATGCCCAGCGGGATCTGCAGCAGCGCTTGCGTCAGGCCGTAAATGCCCATGGCCAGGCCGACCCGGCCCGGGTCGTCGCCGCCGGGGTAGCGGGCCGCTTCCAGCGCGAACACGGGCAGCACCAGGAACAGGCCCAGCATGCGCAGCGCGAAGATGGACGCCAGCGAGACGCTGGCGCGGCGCTCGCCGGGGGTCATGCGGTGGGTGGGGGGTGGGGTATCGGGCACTTGGGGCAAGGCGGGCCGCGCCGGGCGCGGCCCAAGGGTTCACTGCAAACCCCGGATTGTCGCGCAAGCGCGGGCTGCGCCGTGCGGCCGGGGGTTTGCCCGGCCCGGCTCAGGCCGATTTGAGCGCGCTGCGGTAGGCGCCGCAGCCCACCAGCAGCTGGTCGTTGATGGGCAGCACGAAGGAGGACTTGCCGCGCACGTCCTTCGTCACCGGGTTGATGATGTTGTACTCCACCCAGCCGCCGCCGTGGTCGGCGCGCTCCCAGGCGTCGCGCAACAGCTGGTCGGCGTCCAGGCCCGGCGCGTCGTGCAGGCGGCTGCCGGTCTTGGCGCGGTCGGCGCCCATCACGCGGTAGACGCCGTCGCGGTCGAAGACGAAGACGTAGAGGTCGCGGTCGATGAACCGCCCGCTCTTGTTGTAGAAGTCCTCGCAGGCGCGTTCGTAGCCCACGCTCTGGATGTGGGCCAGCGCCTCCTGCGCCAGGCGCATCGCCACGTCGGCGGTGCCCTGGGTCAGGCGCATGTGCTGGACGGCGTGGTCCAGGTCGTCGGTGTGGGCCAGCAGGTCGGCCGAATGGGCGCTGGTGCGGTCCACCATGGCGGCGTTTTCGTAGGTCACGGTGTCGATCTCGCCCATGGCCTGCGCCACCTCTTTCAGCGCGGCGCTCTGCTGGTTGCTGGCCACGGCCATGCCGTCGATGCGGGTGGCGATGTCGCGGATGCCGTGCACCAGCTGGTCCATGACGCCGTTGACCGAATTGATCTGCGTGACCGAGGACTGCACCCGGCCGGTGGACTCGGCGATGAGCTGGCGCACCTCGCCGGCGGCGGCCTGGCTGCGCTGCGCCAGGCTGCGCACCTCGGCCGCCACCACCGCGAAGCCACGGCCGGCCTCGCCGGCGCGGGCGGCTTCCACCGCGGCGTTCAGCGCCAGGATGTTGGTCTGGAAGGCGATGCTGTCGATCACGCCGATGATCTCGTTCATGCGGCTGGAGGTGGACTGCAGCGTGCCCATGCCGCTGACGGTCTGCTGCATCAGGCCACCGGCCTCTTCGGTCTGGCGGTGCAGCTGTTCGCTGACGCGGCTGACCTCCTGCACGTTCTGGCTGTTGCGGGTGACGGTTTCGGCGGCCTCGCGGATGTTGGCGCTGGCCTGCTCCAGCGCGGCGGCCTGCGACTGGGTGCGGCCCGAGAGCTGCGAGCTGTCGGCCACCAGCTGCTGGCCCATGTGGCCCAGCACGGCCGAGACGCTGCGCACGTCGGCCACCAGGGCCGACAGGCTGTTGAGCATGGCCTGGAACTTGCGCCCCATCTGGGCCATTTCGTCGCGGCCGGCGATCTGGACCACGCCGGTCAGGTCGCCCTGGGTGGCTTGTTCGATCACCCGGTCGAGCTGGCGCAGGCCGTCCAGGGTGGCGTGGTAGAAGGCCAGCATGCCGTAGGTGAGGACGAGCAGCAGCAACACCGCCCCGGCGGCCACGCCCATGAGCTGGCGCTCGGCGCGGTCGGCGCGGGCCTGCAGCAGGGCGTCGAGCCGGGTGGCGCTGGCGTCGGCAAAGCCGCGCAGGTGCTGCAGCACCTCGCTGCCGCGGGCCAGGTGCTGCTGGGGGTCGGCCATCAGGGCGCCGGAGCCCATGGTGGCGCCCACCTCGGAGGCGTAGCTGTCGGCGCTTTGCTGCAGCCGGGCCCAGCCCTCGGGCTGGGCTTCGCCGGCGCGTTGCAGCGAATCGAGCCGCTCCTGGGCCAGGCCCAGCAGGTCGTTGACGCTGCCACTCTGGCCGCCCAGGCGCACCGCAGCGGTGATGATTTCAGAGCTGAGGCCCGCGCTTTGCTGCACCAGCAGGGCCGCGCCCTCGTTGCGCAGGTGGGCCACGGCCTGCTGCAGCGGCGGCAGGCGGCTGACGACCGTGTCCATCAGGAAGTAGGTGGCGGCGTAGGGGTCCAGCAGCAGGGTGGAGGTTTCGGCGGCGAGCGAGGTGAACTTCTGCAGCCGGCTCAGCAGCGCGGTGTGGCGGTCGTAGAGCGCGGCGCGGTCGGCGCTGGCCGGGACGGTGCCGGCCAGGGCGGTCAGGTCGCGCTGCAGCGGCGCCCAGGCAGCGGCCAGCCCCAGGCCGTCGGCGGTGCGCACCTCGGCGTCCAGCGCGGCCACGGCCCGGCGCAGGGCGGCGGCGCTGGCGTCCAGCCCGGCCTGGGCTTCGGCCTGGCCCGACAGCAGCAGGTGCGCCTGGCCCTGGTGGTCCAGCAGGTGGCCGCTCAACTCGGCCACGCCGCGCACCACCCGCAGCCCGGCCATTTCCTGTTGTGCGGTGGTGCGCTCGCTCCAGAAGCCCTGGCCCAGCTGCACGCCGGTGAAGGCCAGCGGCAGCAGCAGCACGGCGGCCATCACCAGCATCTTGACGCTCATGGGCAGGCGCTGCATCAGCGCCACGGCGGGGGCCATCAGGCCGGAGGGGGTGCGTGTGCTCATGGGGGTGAGGCGGTCAGGCGAGGGCGGCGCGCATCTGGTCGATCACGGCTTTGTAGTCGGGCTTGCCGAAGATGGCGCTGCCGGCGACGAAGGTGTCGGCACCGGCGTCGGCCACGCGGCGGATGTTGTCGGCCTTGATGCCGCCGTCCACCTCCAGCCGGATGTCCTTGCCGCTGGCTTCGATGCGCTGGCGCGCCTGCTCGACCTTGCGCAGGGCGCTGTCGATGAAGCTCTGGCCGCCGAAGCCGGGGTTGACGCTCATGATCAGGATCAGGTCGAGGTCGTCGATCACCCAGTCCAGCACGTCCAGCGGCTGCGCGGGGTTGAAGGTCAGGCCGGCCTTGGCGCCCTTGGCCTTGATGGCCTGCACGCTGCGGTGTACGTGGGTGGATGCATCGGGGTGGAAGCTGACCAGATCGGCGCCAGCGTCGATGAACGCGCCGGCCAGCGCGTCCACCGGCTGGACCATCAGGTGCACGTCGATCGGCACCGGGGTGCCGTCCGGCTTCTTGGCGTGCGGCTTGAGCGCTTGGCAGATCATCGGCCCGAACGTCAGGTTGGGCACGTAGTGGTTGTCCATCACGTCGAAGTGGATCCAGTCGGCGCCGGCGGCGATGACGTTTTTCACCTCGTCGCCCAGGCGGGCAAAGTCGGCCGAGAGGATGGAGGGGGCGATGCGGAACGTGGTCATGGAGGCGGGAACCCGGCTGGAACAGAGTAGGAGATTGTGCCCATTATTGACCCGCCGCCGTGTCAGGGAAAGTGGGGATGCAGCGACCTTGTCGCGGACCGAGGGGACAAGCCCGCTACCATAGCCCGCATGCCCAAGCACCAGTTCACCTGCGCCGTCCAGCCCGAGTACCTGCCCGAGCAGTCCCAGCCCGAGGCCGACCAGTACGTGTTCGCCTACACCGTCACCGTCAGCAACACCGGCGCGGTGGCCGCGCAACTGGTGGCGCGCCACTGGGAGATCGAGGACGCCCACGGCCACACCCAGGTGGTGGACGGGCTGGGCGTGATCGGCCGCCAGCCGCTGCTGCAACCGGGCGAGTCGTTCCGCTACACCAGCAGTGCGCCCCTGCGCACGCCCATGGGCATCATGAGCGGGCACTACTTTTGCGTGGGGGTGGACGGCCACCGTTTCGAGGCCCCGGTGCCGCCCTTTGTGCTGCGCGCCGACGGCGCCGGCGGCGGCGCCCTGCACTGACCCGCCCATGACCCAAACGACCGAACCCCGCAGCGCGGCCGACTGGATCGCCGCCCTCGACCCCGAGGCCGGCCTGGCCCAGCGCCACCTGTGGCTGATCGGGCTGGTGGACTGGCTGCGCGGCCCCACGCCCGACGTGCCCGCCACCCTGCGCCGGCTGGAGCAGTGCCTGGACGCGGCCGACGCCAGCCCGGACTGGGCCGTGCGTTGGCCGCGCTGGTGGCAGCGTTTCCGGGACGCGGTGGACCTGGCGCCGCTGCTGGCCGATTTCGGGTTTGCCTCCAAGTCGGTGTTCCTCACCGAACTGGGCCACCGGCTGCGGCGCAAGCTGTTGCCGGCCTCGCCGCTGACCACCGACATGGCCGAACTGTTCGGCCTGGTGTTTGCCGACCCGCGCGACGCGCGCTGGCTGCGCGCGCTGCCCGCGCGTTCCCTGCAGCGCCTGGCCGCCTGGCTGGACGCCCCGGCCCCTGACGCCGTGGCACCTGGGTCGCCCACGCCCTCGGGCCTGAGCCCCTGGGAACAGACACTGATGGACGCGCTGGCCTTTTGCGTGGGCCAGGTCAGCGCCGCCGGCTTCACCCCCGATTTGCGGGTGCGCATGTCGCCGGCGGCGCGCGCCGGGCGCACCTTTCAGAACCTGCCGGTGGCGCTGGAGGCCTACCGCCAGGCCGCCCTGGCCCACGGCGTGGCCAGCGACGCCGCCCGCACCGCAGAGGCGCGCCTGCGCCGCCTGCTGGACGAATCGCGCCACGCCGCCTACACCGTGTACGCCCACCTGGAGGAACACGGCATTTCGGTGGGCATCGTGTTCCGGCTGCGGCAGTTGCGCGAGCGGGTGCTGCGCGCCAAAACCCTGCTGGACGGCCTGCACGCCGAGCAGCGCCCGCGCGCCACCGCCCAGCTGCTGGGGCAGTTGGTGCAGGTCGGGCGCGAGAGCCGCAGCATCCGTGCCCTGATCGCCACCAGCACCCAGCTCACCGCCGCCCGCGTGGCCGAGCGCAGCGCCGAAAGCGGCGAGCACTACATCACCCGCCACTGGGCCGACTACCGCCAGATGCTGCTGCGCGCCGCCGGCGGCGGGGCGGTGCTGGGCTTCACCACCTGGTTCAAGTTCCTGCTGGGTGGGCTGGCGCTGTCGGCGTTCTGGGGCGGGCTGACCGCCGGGCTGAACTACGCCGCGGCCTTCGTGCTGATCCAGATGCTGCACTTCACCGTGGCCACCAAGCAGCCCGCGGTGACCGCGCCGGCCATGGTGGCCAAGCTGAAAGACCTGAACAGCCGCGAGTCCGTGTTGCGCTTCGTCGACGAGGTGGCGCACCTGTTCCGCTCGCAGGTGGCGGCCATCGCCGGCAACCTGCTGGCGGTGGCGCCCATGGTGTTGTGTCTGAGCCTGGGCCTGTGGGCGCTGACCGGCGCGCCCATGCTGACCGAGGCCAAGGCCCGTGGTGTGCTGGACGCGCACCAGGTCTTCGGCCCCACGCTGCTGTTCGCCGCCGGCACCGGCCTGCTGCTGTTCGCCAGCAGCATCGTCGCCGGCTGGGTGGAAAACTGGTTCGTGCTGCACAAGCTCGACAGCGCCATCGGCTACAACCCGGCCATCACCCGCCGCCTGGGCGCGGCCCGGGCGCAGCGCTGGGGGCGCTTTTTGCGCACCCACATCTCGGGCCTCACCGCCAACATTTCCCTGGGCCTGATGCTGGGGCTGGTGCCCGCCGTGGCCGGCTTTTTCGGGCTCGGCGCCGACGTGCGCCACGTCACCTTGGTGATGGGCCAGATGGCCGCCGCTGTGGCCACGCTGGGCCTGGGCGTGCTGCTGGAGGGCGGCTTCTGGTCGGCGGTGCTGGCCACGCTGCTGGTGGGCCCGATCAACCTGGCGGTGAGCTTTTACCTGGCCTTACGCCTGGCGCTCAAGGCCCAGGGCGTGAGCGACGTGAACCGCCAGCGCATCCAGGCCGCCATCCGGCACCGGCTGCGCCGCGCGCCCTGGAGCTTTCTGTGGCCGATCGACGCGCGCGCCGCCCAGGCCGCCGACGCGGTGGCCGACATCCCGCCGGCCGACGCACCGTCCGAGCCCACAGGGGACGCCGAAGAAGCCGCCGACGGTCCTGGCAGCCGGCTGGCCCAGGTCGAACGTCGCCTGCCCGACTGAGCCATGGGTGAGTTCGAGCTGATCCGCCGGCACTTCCAGCACCCGCTGCGGCGCAGCAGCGTGGCCTTGGGCAACGGCGACGACTGCGCCCTGCTGGCGCCCGCGCCCGGCATGCAGCTGGCCGTCTCCACCGACATGCTGGTGGCCGGCCGCCATTTCCTGCCCGACGTGGACCCCGAGGCGCTGGGCCACAAGGCCCTGGCGGTGAACCTGAGCGACCTGGCCGCCATGGGCGCGCGCCCGCTGGCCTGCACCCTGGCGCTGGCCTTGCCAGCGGCCGACGACGCCTGGCTGGCCGCGTTCGCGCGCGGCCTGCTGGGCCTGGCCGACGCGCACCGCTGCGCCCTGGTGGGTGGCGACACCACCGCCGGCCCGCTCAACCTGTGCCTGACCGTGTTCGGCGAGGTGCCGCCGGGCCGGGCCGCCCGCCGCGACGCCGGCCGGGTGGGCGACGACGTGTACGTCAGCGGCACCCTGGGCGACGCCCGGCTGGCGCTGGAGGGCCTGCTCGGCCACTGGCCGGTGCCGCCCCGCGTGCTGGCGCGCACCCGCGCCCGGCTGGAGCGGCCCACGCCGCGGGTGGCACTGGGGCTGGCGCTGCAGGGGCAGATCCACGCCTGCGCCGACGTCAGCGACGGCCTGCTGGGCGACCTGGGCCACATCCTGGCGGCGTCGCGCCTGGGCGCCGAGCTGGACGTCCCGGCGCTGCTGGCCTCGGCGGCGGTGTCGGACGACGTGCGCGCCCTGCCGCCCGAGCGCGCCTGGACCTGCGTGCTGGCCGGCGGCGACGACTACGAACTGGTCTTCACCGCGCCGCCCGACGCGCGGGCCCGGGTGCAGGCCGCGGCCCAAGCGGCGGCCACGCCGGTCACCCGCATCGGCCGCCTGTGCCCGGCGCGGCCCGGCGAGGCCGCGGTGCGCCTGCTGGACGCGCAGCAACGCCCGCTGGAGCCACCGGCCGGTGCCCAGCTCGGCGGCTTCGACCACTTCGGGTGACAGCCGGCGCGGCCGGCCGGTGTCAAAATCGGCGCATGACCGTTGCCCCGCCCGCCCCCGCCCCCGTGGACGCCGCCGCGTCCGACACGCCGCGCCCCGCCGCCTCCGTGGTGCTGTTGCGCGACGGCGCCGACGGCCTGGAGGTGCTGCTGCTGCGCCGCCACCAGAACTCCGGCGTGCTGGGCGGCTGGTACGTCTTCCCCGGCGGCAAGCTGGACCCCGCCGACCACGGCCCCGGCTGGGACGGCGCCCTGGACCTGCCGCCCGCCGCCCTGCACGAGCGCCTGGCCGAGCCCGACACGCCGGCCGCCACTGCCCTGGGCCTGCACGTGGCCGCCCTGCGCGAAATGCACGAAGAAGCCGGCGTGTTGCTGACCGAAGCCGCGCCCGGCGCCGCCCCGGCCGACCCGCAGCGCCTGCGGACCGGCTTGCAGGCCGGCACCCCCTGGCCCCAGGCCCTGGCCGCTGCCGGCCTGCGCTGGCGCACCCGCGCGCTGCAGCCCTGGTCGCGCTGGATCACCCCGCGCAACCCGCCGGTGGGCACGCCGCGCTTCGACACCCGCTTCTTTTTGGCGCTGCTGCCGCCCGGCCAGCAGGCCGCGCACGACAACCACGAAGCCACCGAAACCCTGTGGCTGACCCCGCGCGCCGGCCTGGCGCGCTACTGGGCCGGCGAGATCGGGCTGATCCCGCCGCAGCTCATGGCCCTGGCCCAGCTGGCCCGCCACCCCGACTGCGCCAGCGCCTGGGCCGAGGCGCAGACACGGCGTCCGCCCTGCATCCAGCCCGAACACTTCATGGACGGTCCGCACCGCGCCATGTGCTACCCCGGCGACCCGCGCCATTCGGTGGCCGGGCGCGCCCTGCCGGGCCCCACCCGCCTGCGCCTGGTGGCGCAGCGCTTCGAACCCTTCGACGGCTACGAGGGCTGGTTCGCATGAACGCCGGCGCCGTGCCCCCGCTGACCGCGCCCGGTGCGCGCTTTCTGTGCGCCCACCTGTCGCACCTGGTGGCGCTGGGCTTCGGCTCCGGCCTGAGCCGGCGCGCGCCGGGCACCGTCGGCACCCTGTGGGGCTGGGCCGCGTTCCTGCTCATCCAGGCGCTGTGGCGGCCCACGGACGCGGTCTGGGCCGCGCTCATCGGCGGCGGGCTGCTGCTGGGCTGGTGGGCCAGCGTGGCCACGGTGCGCCGCTGCGGCGTGGCCGACCCGGGCTACATCGTCATCGACGAAATCGTCGCCTTCTGGCTGGTGCTGTGGCTGGCCATGCCCATGGGCCTGCTGGGCCAGGCGGTGGCGTTCGGGTTGTTCCGGTTTTTCGACGCCGCCAAGCCCGGCCCGGTGGGCTGGGCCGACCGCGCCTTCAAAGGCGGCGGTTGGCGCGGCGGCTGGGGCATCATGTTCGACGACCTGGTGGCCGCCTTCTGCACCCTGCTGGTGCTGGCGCTGTGGCGCTGGGTCTGACCGCGCCGTCCCATGTCCGACCTACCCACCCCCGACGCTTCTGCCCCGCCGCTGTGGCTGCTCCCGGCCACCTGGCCGCTGCTGGTCGCGCTGGCCGAACGCCTGAAGGCGCAAGGCGCCCGTCTGGCCACCGCCGAAAGCTGTACCGGCGGCCTGATCGCCGCCAGCTGCACCGCCCTGAGCGGCTCCAGCGACTGGTTCGAGCAGGGCTGGGTCACCTACTCCAACGCCGCCAAAAGCGCGCAGCTGGGCGTGCCGGCGGCGCTGATCGCGGCGCACGGCGCCGTCAGCGAGCCGGTGGCGCGGGCCATGGCCTGCGGCGCCCGCGACCGGGCCGGCGTGCGCCACAGCGTGGCCGTGACCGGGGTGGCCGGCCCCACCGGCGGCAGCCCGGACAAGCCGGTGGGCACCGTCTGGTTCGGCTGGTGCGACGGCCAGCGGGTTTGGACCGAACGCCGCGTCTTCCCCGGCGACCGCGCCGCGGTGCGCGCCGCCACCGTGCAGCACGCGCTGGCCGGGGTGCTGGCGACCCCCGACCGCCCCTGAAGCCCCCGCAGCGGCCGCACGCGCCCCGGCTTGCGGCACAATGGCCGCATGGTCCCCAGCCCCGTGCCTCTGCGCTTGCGTCCGGCGGCCCTTCCGTCGGCGGCCCGGCCTGGGCTGCGCCGTTGGCGGCCGTGGCTGGCGTTGTGGGTGGGGTGGTGGATCGGGGCCCTGCTGGCCGTGGCGGCGGCCCAGGCCCAGCCCACCGCGGTGTTGCGCTACGGGGTCTACGCCAACGAACCCAAGATCTTCCTCGACGCCCAGGGCCAGCCGGCCGGCATCTTTCCCGAACTCCTCACCGCCATCGCCCAGCGCGAGGGCTGGCGCCTGCAGCCCGTGCCCTGCGAGTGGCAGGACTGCCTCGACGGCCTGGCCAGCGGCCGCATCGACCTGATGCCCGACGTGGCCTACAGCGAGGCCCGCGACGCCCTGTTCGACTTTCACCGCACGCCGGTGCTGCACAGCTGGTCGCAGCTGTACGCGCGGCGCGGCGCCCGGGTGGAGGCTTTGCAAGACCTGGCCGGCCTGCGCGTGGCGGTGCTGCAGGGCTCGGTCCA
>NZ_JAAQQT010000608.1:0-36343 GCF_011742065.1 Aquabacterium sp. A08 | reverse complement strand
TGGACCGAGCCCTGCAGCACCGCCACGCGCAGGCCGGCCAGGTCTTGCAAAGCCTCCACCCGGGCGCCGCGCCGCGCGTACAGCTGCGACCAGCTGTGCAGCACCGGCGTGCGGTGAAAGTCGAACAGGGCGTCGCGGGCCTCGCTGTAGGCCACGTCGGGCATCAGGTCGATGCGGCCGCTGGCCAGGCCGTCGAGGCAGTCCTGCCACTCGCAGGGCACGGGCTGCAGGCGCCAGCCCTCGCGCTGGGCGATGGCGGTGAGGAGTTCGGGAAAGATGCCGGCCGGCTGGCCCTGGGCGTCGAGGAAGATCTTGGGTTCGTTGGCGTAGACCCCGTAGCGCAACACCGCGGTGGGCTGGGCCTGGGCCGCCGCCACGGCCAGCAGGGCCCCGATCCACCACCCCACCCACAACGCCAGCCACGGCCGCCAACGGCGCAGCCCAGGCCGGGCCGCCGACGGAAGGGCCGCCGGACGCAAGCGCAGAGGCACGGGGCTGGGGACCATGCGGCCATTGTGCCGCAAGCCGGGGCGCGTGCGGCCGCTGCGGGGGCTTCAGGGGCGGTCGGGGGTCGCCAGCACCCCGGCCAGCGCGTGCTGCACGGTGGCGGCGCGCACCGCGGCGCGGTCGCCGGGGAAGACGCGGCGTTCGGTCCAAACCCGCTGGCCGTCGCACCAGCCGAACCAGACGGTGCCCACCGGCTTGTCCGGGCTGCCGCCGGTGGGGCCGGCCACCCCGGTCACGGCCACGCTGTGGCGCACGCCGGCCCGGTCGCGGGCGCCGCAGGCCATGGCCCGCGCCACCGGCTCGCTGACGGCGCCGTGCGCCGCGATCAGCGCCGCCGGCACGCCCAGCTGCGCGCTTTTGGCGGCGTTGGAGTAGGTGACCCAGCCCTGCTCGAACCAGTCGCTGGAGCCGCTCAGGGCGGTGCAGCTGGCGGCGATCAGGCCGCCGGTACAGCTTTCGGCGGTGGCCAGACGGGCGCCTTGCGCCTTCAGGCGTTCGGCCAGCGCGACCAGCAGCGGCCAGGTGGCCGGGAGCAGCCACAGCGGCGGGGCAGAAGCGTCGGGGGTGGGTAGGTCGGACATGGGACGGCGCGGTCAGACCCAGCGCCACAGCGCCAGCACCAGCAGGGTGCAGAAGGCGGCCACCAGGTCGTCGAACATGATGCCCCAGCCGCCGCGCCAACCGCCGCCTTTGAAGGCGCGGTCGGCCCAGCCCACCGGGCCGGGCTTGGCGGCGTCGAAAAACCGGAACAACCCGAACGCCACCGCCTGGCCCAGCAGGCCCATGGGCATGGCCAGCCACAGCACCAGCCAGAAGGCGACGATTTCGTCGATGACGATGTAGCCCGGGTCGGCCACGCCGCAGCGGCGCACCGTGGCCACGCTGGCCCACCAGCCCAGCAGCAGCCCGCCGCCGATGAGCGCGGCCCAGACCGCGTCCGTGGGCCGCCACAGCGCCTGGATGAGCAGGAACGCGGCCCAGCCCCACAGGGTGCCGACGGTGCCCGGCGCGCGCCGGCTCAGGCCGGAGCCGAAGCCCAGCGCCACCAGGTGCGACAGGTGGGCGCACAGAAAGCGCGCACCGGGCGCGGTCAGCGGGGGCACGGCGCCGGCGTTCATGCGAACCAGCCCTCGTAGCCGTCGAAGGGTTCGAAGCGCTGCGCCACCAGGCGCAGGCGGGTGGGGCCCGGCAGGGCGCGCCCGGCCACCGAATGGCGCGGGTCGCCGGGGTAGCACATGGCGCGGTGCGGACCGTCCATGAAGTGTTCGGGCTGGATGCAGGGCGGACGCCGTGTCTGCGCCTCGGCCCAGGCGCTGGCGCAGTCGGGGTGGCGGGCCAGCTGGGCCAGGGCCATGAGCTGCGGCGGGATCAGCCCGATCTCGCCGGCCCAGTAGCGCGCCAGGCCGGCGCGCGGGGTCAGCCACAGGGTTTCGGTGGCTTCGTGGTTGTCGTGCGCGGCCTGCTGGCCGGGCGGCAGCAGCGCCAAAAAGAAGCGGGTGTCGAAGCGCGGCGTGCCCACCGGCGGGTTGCGCGGGGTGATCCAGCGCGACCAGGGCTGCAGCGCGCGGGTGCGCCAGCGCAGGCCGGCAGCGGCCAGGGCCTGGGGCCAGGGGGTGCCGGCCTGCAAGCCGGTCCGCAGGCGCTGCGGGTCGGCCGGGGCGGCGCCGGGCGCGGCTTCGGTCAGCAACACGCCGGCTTCTTCGTGCATTTCGCGCAGGGCGGCCACGTGCAGGCCCAGGGCAGTGGCGGCCGGCGTGTCGGGCTCGGCCAGGCGCTCGTGCAGGGCGGCGGGCGGCAGGTCCAGGGCGCCGTCCCAGCCGGGGCCGTGGTCGGCGGGGTCCAGCTTGCCGCCGGGGAAGACGTACCAGCCGCCCAGCACGCCGGAGTTCTGGTGGCGGCGCAGCAGCAGCACCTCCAGGCCGTCGGCGCCGTCGCGCAACAGCACCACGGAGGCGGCGGGGCGCGGCGTGTCGGACGCGGCGGCGTCCACGGGGGCGGGGGCGGGCGGGGCAACGGTCATGCGCCGATTTTGACACCGGCCGGCCGCGCCGGCTGTCACCCGAAGTGGTCGAAGCCGCCGAGCTGGGCACCGGCCGGTGGCTCCAGCGGGCGTTGCTGCGCGTCCAGCAGGCGCACCGCGGCCTCGCCGGGCCGCGCCGGGCACAGGCGGCCGATGCGGGTGACCGGCGTGGCCGCCGCTTGGGCCGCGGCCTGCACCCGGGCCCGCGCGTCGGGCGGCGCGGTGAAGACCAGTTCGTAGTCGTCGCCGCCGGCCAGCACGCAGGTCCAGGCGCGCTCGGGCGGCAGGGCGCGCACGTCGTCCGACACCGCCGCCGAGGCCAGCAGCGCCGGGACGTCCAGCTCGGCGCCCAGGCGCGACGCCGCCAGGATGTGGCCCAGGTCGCCCAGCAGGCCGTCGCTGACGTCGGCGCAGGCGTGGATCTGCCCCTGCAGCGCCAGCCCCAGTGCCACCCGCGGCGTGGGCCGCTCCAGCCGGGCGCGGGTGCGCGCCAGCACGCGGGGCGGCACCGGCCAGTGGCCGAGCAGGCCCTCCAGCGCCAGCCGGGCGTCGCCCAGGGTGCCGCTGACGTACACGTCGTCGCCCACCCGGCCGGCGTCGCGGCGGGCGGCCCGGCCCGGCGGCACCTCGCCGAACACGGTCAGGCACAGGTTGAGCGGGCCGGCGGTGGTGTCGCCACCCACCAGGGCGCAGCGGTGCGCGTCGGCCAGGCCCAGCAGGCCGCGCGCGAACGCGGCCAGCCAGGCGTCGTCGGCCGCTGGCAAGGCCAGCGCCAGGGTGCAGGCCAGCGGGCGCGCGCCCATGGCGGCCAGGTCGCTCAGGTTCACCGCCAGGGCCTTGTGGCCCAGCGCCTCGGGGTCCACGTCGGGCAGGAAATGGCGGCCGGCCACCAGCATGTCGGTGGAGACGGCCAGCTGCATGCCGGGCGCGGGCGCCAGCAGGGCGCAGTCGTCGCCGTTGCCCAAGGCCACGCTGCTGCGCCGCAGCGGGTGCTGGAAGTGCCGGCGGATCAGCTCGAACTCACCCATGGCTCAGTCGGGCAGGCGACGTTCGACCTGGGCCAGCCGGCTGCCAGGACCGTCGGCGGCTTCTTCGGCGTCCCCTGTGGGCTCGGACGGTGCGTCGGCCGGCGGGATGTCGGCCACCGCGTCGGCGGCCTGGGCGGCGCGCGCGTCGATCGGCCACAGAAAGCTCCAGGGCGCGCGGCGCAGCCGGTGCCGGATGGCGGCCTGGATGCGCTGGCGGTTCACGTCGCTCACGCCCTGGGCCTTGAGCGCCAGGCGTAAGGCCAGGTAAAAGCTCACCGCCAGGTTGATCGGGCCCACCAGCAGCGTGGCCAGCACCGCCGACCAGAAGCCGCCCTCCAGCAGCACGCCCAGGCCCAGCGTGGCCACAGCGGCGGCCATCTGGCCCATCACCAAGGTGACGTGGCGCACGTCGGCGCCGAGCCCGAAAAAGCCGGCCACGGCGGGCACCAGCCCCAGCATCAGGCCCAGGGAAATGTTGGCGGTGAGGCCCGAGATGTGGGTGCGCAAAAAGCGCCCCCAGCGCTGCGCCCGGGCCGCGCCCAGGCGGCGGGTGATGGCCGGGTTGTAGCCGATGGCGCTGTCGAGCTTGTGCAGCACGAACCAGTTTTCCACCCAGCCGGCGACGATGCTGCTGGCGAACAGCAGCAGGCCGGTGCCGGCGGCGAACAGCAGCGTGGGGCCGAAGACCTGGTGCGCGTCCAGCACACCACGGGCCTTGGCCTCGGTCAGCATGGGCGCGCCGGTCAGCGCCCACAGGCCCAGGCTCAGACACAACACCATGGGCGCCACCGCCAGCAGGTTGCCGGCGATGGCCGCCACCTGCGAGCGGAACAGGTGCGCCACCTCGTCGACGAAGCGCAACACGGACTCGCGGCTGTTCAGGTCTTTCAGCTTGGCCACCATGGCCGGCGCGGTCACCGCGGGCTGCTTGGTGGCCACGGTGAAGTGCAGCATCTGGATCAGCACGAAGGCCGCGGCGTAGTTCAGCCCGGCGGTCAGCCCGCCCCAGAACGCCGACAGCGCCAGCCCACCCAGCAGGAACTTGAACCAGGTGGTGAAGCCCAGCACCGCCCCGCCGCCGGCGGCGCGCAGCAGCATCTGGCGGTAGTCGGCCCAGTGGCGGGTGATGTAGTGCTCGCCGCTTTCGGCGCTGCGCTCGGCCACGCGGGCGGCGGTGAGCTGGGTGCTGGTGGCGATCAGGGCACGGATGCTGCGGCTCTCGCGCCCGACCTGCACCAACTGCCCCAGCAGCTGGGCGGTGGCGCGCGGGCGCTGCTCGGCGTGCAGGCCGTCCAGCAGGGTTTTGGCGCGCAGCACCCGCTCGCGCAACTGCCGCAGCCGGAACACGATGCCCACCGAAATGCCGTGTTCCTCCAGGTGGGCGTACACGGTGTAGGCGGCGTGGCGCGATTCGTCCAGCAGGCGGCGCAGGCGCGCCTCTGCGGTGCGGGCGGCGTCGCTGGCCACGCCGTGGGCCAGGGCGGCCTGGCGGTAGGCCTCCAGCGCCACCGGCAGGTTCTGAAAGGTGCGCCCGGCGCGCGCCGCCGGCGACATGCGCACCCGCAAATCGGGGGTGAAGCCGGCGGCGCTGACCTGGCCCACGCAAAAGGCCAGCGCGTCCATCAGTGTCTGTTCCCAGGGGCTCAGGCCCGAGGGCGTGGGCGACCCAGGTGCCACGGCGTCAGGGGCCGGGGCGTCCAGCCAGGCGGCCAGGCGCTGCAGGGAACGCGCGGGCAGCGCGCGCAGCCAGCGCGCGTCGCGCGGGTCGGCAAACACCAGGCCGAACAGTTCGGCCATGTCGGTGGTCAGCGGCGAGGCCGGCAACAGCTTGCGCCGCAGCCGGTGGCCCAGTTCGGTGAGGAACACCGACTTGGAGGCAAACCCGAAATCGGCCAGCAGCGGCGCCAGGTCCACCGCGTCCCGGAAACGCTGCCACCAGCGCGGCCAACGCACGGCCCAGTCCGGGCTGGCGTCGGCCGCGTCCAGGCACTGCTCCAGCCGGCGCAGGGTGGCGGGCACGTCGGGCGTGGGGCCGCGCAGCCAGTCCACCAGCCCGATCAGCCACAGGTGGCGCTGGGCCAGGCCGGCCTCGGGGTCGAGGGCGGCGATCCAGTCGGCCGCGCTGCGGGGTTCGGTCGTTTGGGTCATGGGCGGGTCAGTGCAGGGCGCCGCCGCCGGCGCCGTCGGCGCGCAGCACAAAGGGCGGCACCGGGGCCTCGAAACGGTGGCCGTCCACCCCCACGCAAAAGTAGTGCCCGCTCATGATGCCCATGGGCGTGCGCAGGGGCGCACTGCTGGTGTAGCGGAACGACTCGCCCGGTTGCAGCAGCGGCTGGCGGCCGATCACGCCCAGCCCGTCCACCACCTGGGTGTGGCCGTGGGCGTCCTCGATCTCCCAGTGGCGCGCCACCAGTTGCGCGGCCACCGCGCCGGTGTTGCTGACGGTGACGGTGTAGGCGAACACGTACTGGTCGGCCTCGGGCTGGGACTGCTCGGGCAGGTACTCGGGCTGGACGGCGCAGGTGAACTGGTGCTTGGGCATGCGGGCTATGGTAGCGGGCTTGTCCCCTCGGTCCGCGACAAGGTCGCTGCATCCCCACTTTCCCTGACACGGCGGCGGGTCAATAATGGGCACAATCTCCTACTCTGTTCCAGCCGGGTTCCCGCCTCCATGACCACGTTCCGCATCGCCCCCTCCATCCTCTCGGCCGACTTTGCCCGCCTGGGCGACGAGGTGAAAAACGTCATCGCCGCCGGCGCCGACTGGATCCACTTCGACGTGATGGACAACCACTACGTGCCCAACCTGACGTTCGGGCCGATGATCTGCCAAGCGCTCAAGCCGCACGCCAAGAAGCCGGACGGCACCCCGGTGCCGATCGACGTGCACCTGATGGTCCAGCCGGTGGACGCGCTGGCCGGCGCGTTCATCGACGCTGGCGCCGATCTGGTCAGCTTCCACCCCGATGCATCCACCCACGTACACCGCAGCGTGCAGGCCATCAAGGCCAAGGGCGCCAAGGCCGGCCTGACCTTCAACCCCGCGCAGCCGCTGGACGTGCTGGACTGGGTGATCGACGACCTCGACCTGATCCTGATCATGAGCGTCAACCCCGGCTTCGGCGGCCAGAGCTTCATCGACAGCGCCCTGCGCAAGGTCGAGCAGGCGCGCCAGCGCATCGAAGCCAGCGGCAAGGACATCCGGCTGGAGGTGGACGGCGGCATCAAGGCCGACAACATCCGCCGCGTGGCCGACGCCGGTGCCGACACCTTCGTCGCCGGCAGCGCCATCTTCGGCAAGCCCGACTACAAAGCCGTGATCGACCAGATGCGCGCCGCCCTCGCCTGACCGCCTCACCCCCATGAGCACACGCACCCCCTCCGGCCTGATGGCCCCCGCCGTGGCGCTGATGCAGCGCCTGCCCATGAGCGTCAAGATGCTGGTGATGGCCGCCGTGCTGCTGCTGCCGCTGGCCTTCACCGGCGTGCAGCTGGGCCAGGGCTTCTGGAGCGAGCGCACCACCGCACAACAGGAAATGGCCGGGCTGCGGGTGGTGCGCGGCGTGGCCGAGTTGAGCGGCCACCTGCTGGACCACCAGGGCCAGGCGCACCTGCTGCTGTCGGGCCAGGCCGAAGCCCAGGCCGGGCTGGACGCCAGCGCCGCCGCCCTGCGCCGGGCCGTGGCCGCGCTGGACGCCGAGGTGCGCACCGCCGACGGCCTGGGGCTGGCCGCTGCCTGGGCGCCGCTGCAGCGCGACCTGACCGCCCTGGCCGGCACCGTCCCGGCCAGCGCCGACCGCGCCGCGCTCTACGACCGCCACACCGCGCTGCTGAGCCGGCTGCAGAAGTTCACCTCGCTCGCCGCCGAAACCTCCACCCTGCTGCTGGACCCCTACGCCGCCACCTACTTCCTGATGGACACGGTCGTCAGCCGCCTGCCGCCGCTGCAGCAGGCCGTGGCCCACCTGCGCAACGAGGGCGCGGCCCTGCTGGTGCAGCAAAGCGCGGGCCTCAGCTCTGAAATCATCACCGCTGCGGTGCGCCTGGGCGGCCAGAGTGGCAGCGTCAACGACCTGCTGGGCCTGGCCCAGGAGCGGCTCGATTCGCTGCAACGCGCCGGCGAAGCCCAGCCCGAGGGCTGGGCCCGGCTGCAGCAAAGCGCCGACAGCTACGCCTCCGAGGTGGGCGCCACCATGGGCTCCGGCGCCCTGATGGCCGACCCCCAGCAGCACCTGGCCCGCGGCAGCGAGGTGCTGCAGCACCTGCGCGGCTTTGCCGACGCCAGCGCCACCCGGCTCGACGCCCTGCTGCAGGCCCGCGCCGACCGCGCCGAGCGCCAGCTCATGGGCGTGGCCGCCGGGGCGGTGTTGCTGCTGCTCGTCCTCACCTACGGCATGCTGGCCTTCTACCACGCCACCCTGGACGGCCTGCGCCAGCTCGACCGGGTGATCGAACAAGCCACCCAGGGCGACCTGACCGGCGTGGTCCAGATCGCCGGCCGCGACGAAATGGCCCAGATGGGGCGCAAGTTCCAGGCCATGCTCAACAGCCTGTCGGCCCTGGTGGCCGACGTGCGCAGCGTCTCGGCCGTGCTGGGCCACATGGGCCAGCAGCTGGTGGCCGACAGCTCGCAGCTCTCGGGCCGCACCCAGTCGCAGGCCGCCGCGCTGGAGCAGGCCAGCGCCAACATCCGCGAGGCCGCCGAAACCGTCACCCGCAACAGCCAGAACGTGCAGGAGGTCAGCCGCGTCAGCGAACAGCTGCACCGCCAGACCGAAGAGGCCGGTGGCCTGATGCAGCAGACCGTCAGCGGCATGGGCACGCTGCAGTCCACCTCCAGCCGCATGAACGAGATCATCGGCGTGATCGACAGCATCGCCTTCCAGACCAACATCCTGGCGCTGAACGCCGCGGTGGAAGCCGCCCGCGCCGGCGAGGCCGGCCGTGGCTTCGCGGTGGTGGCGGCCGAGGTGCGCAGCCTGGCGCAGCGCAGCCAGGCCGCCGCCGGCGAGGTGCGCCAGCTCATCGCCGAGTCCACCGGCCGGGTGCAGTCCTCGGTCACGCAGATCAATTCGGTCAACGGCGTCATGGACCAGCTGGTGCACGGCATCCGCGACATCGCCACCCGCATCGACGGCATGGCCGTGGCCAGCAACCAGCAGAGCGCCGCGCTGAAAGAGGTGGCGCAGGCCATGGGCGAGATCGACACCGTGACCTACGAAAACGCCGCCATGGTGGACCGCACCAGCGCCCATTCGGCCGACCTGCTGGCCCACACCGACGACCTGGACCACGCCGTCCAGCACATGCGCCTGACCCAGGGCACCGCCGACGTGGCGATGCGCCTGGCGCAGGAGGCGCTGGCCCACATCCAGAGCGTGGGCTACGAACGCGCCTGCGAGGACTTCTACAACAAGAGCGGGCGGTTCATCGACCGCGACCTCTACGTCTTCGTCTTCGACCGCGACGGCGTCTACCGCGTGATGGGCGCCGACCGCGCCAAGACCGGCAGCCGCCTGCACGACGCGCCGGGCCTGGACGCCGACCAGCTGTTGCGCGACGCCTGGGAGCGCGCCGACCACGGCGGCGGCTGGGTGGAGTACAACATCATCAACCCGGTGACGAAGGACGTGCGCGGCAAGTCCTCCTTCGTGCTGCCCATCAACGACCAGCTGCTGGTGGGCTGCGGCGCCTACCGCAGCGCGCTCAAATCGGCCTGAGCCGGGCCGGGCAAACCCCCGGCCGCACGGCGCAGCCCGCGCTTGCGCGACAATCCGGGGTTTGCAGTGAACCCTTGGGCCGCGCCCGGCGCGGCCCGCCTTGCCCCAAGTGCCCGATACCCCACCCCCCACCCACCGCATGACCCCCGGCGAGCGCCGCGCCAGCGTCTCGCTGGCGTCCATCTTCGCGCTGCGCATGCTGGGCCTGTTCCTGGTGCTGCCCGTGTTCGCGCTGGAAGCGGCCCGCTACCCCGGCGGCGACGACCCGGGCCGGGTCGGCCTGGCCATGGGCATTTACGGCCTGACGCAAGCGCTGCTGCAGATCCCGCTGGGCATGGCCTCGGACCGCTGGGGCCGCAAACGCGTCATCCTGGCCGGGCTGGCGCTGTTCGCGCTGGGCAGCGCGCTGGCCGCCAGCGCCACCACGCTGGACCAGCTCACCCTGGGCCGCGCGCTGCAGGGCGGCGGCGCCATCTCGGCGGCCATCACCGCCTTCTTGGCCGACGTGACCCGCGACGAGGTGCGCACCAAGGCGATGGCGCTGGTGGGCATCAGCATCGCGCTGATGTTCGCGCTGTCGCTGGTGCTGGCGCCGGTGCTGGCGGCGCAGATCGGTCTGGGCGGGCTGTTCTGGCTGACCACCGGCCTGGCCCTGCTGGGCATGGCGGTGGTGGCCTGGGTGGTGCCGCCCGAACCCGCGGAACAGCGCGACGCCGGCCGCCGCGGCCTGGCCGAGGTGCTGCGCCACGCCGGCCTGCTGCGGCTGAACCTGGGCGTGTTCGTGCTGCACGCGGTGCAACTGGCCATGTGGATGGCCGTGCCCGCCCTGCTGGTGCAGGCCGGCCTCACCGCCGACCGGCACTGGGTGGTCTACCTGCTGGCGCTGCTGGGCTCGTTCCTGGTCATGGGCGGGGTGCTGTTCCGGCTGGAACGCAAAGGCCACCTGCGCGCGGTGTTCCTGTTCGCCATCGGGCTGATCCTGCTGGTGCAGCTGGGCTTCTGGTACAGCGCCAGCCACACGCCCTCGCTCACCGCCCTGGGCATTGGCCTGTTTCTGTTCTTCCTGGGCTTCAACACGCTGGAGGCGAGCCAGCCCAGCCTGGCCTCGCGCCTGGCGCCGGCGCACGCGCGCGGCGCGGCGCTGGGGGTGTACAACACGCTCCAGTCGGTCGGCTTTTTTGTCGGCGGCGCGGCCGGCGGCTGGCTGGTGCGCCACGTCGGCGCACACGGCCTGTTCATGGCGTGTGCGGCCCTGGCCCTGCTGTGGCTGGTGGTGGCGTGGCCGATGCGGGCCCCGGCGCCGGCGGCGGCCCGTCCGGCGCACTGACCGCCGGGACCGGCACCGCGGCCGCCCCGGGCGGCGCGGCCTCGCTCGCCGCGGGCGCGGCATCGGGGGCGGGGGCCGGCGGGCGCACCACCGTGGCCCACAGGGTTTCGGCCATGGTGCTGTAGAGCGGGCGGCTGACCATGCGCGACAGCAGGCTGGCCAGCAGCGCGCAGCCCATCAGGCTCAACACCATGCTGTGGCCGTCGGTCATCTCCATCACGATGATCATGGCGGTGATGGGCGTTTGCGTGACCGCCGCCAGAAACCCCGCCATGCCGATGGCGATGAGCGCCTGCACCTGGCGCGTGTCGGTGAGCCAGGCGATGTCGGCGCCCACCCCGGCGCCCAGCGACAGGCTGGGCCCGAAAATGCCGCCGGGCACGCCCGACCAGGCCGACCACCACGAGGCAATGAACTTGAGCCCCGAAAACAGGAAGGGCGTGTGCTGCTCCACCGACTCCATCGACAGCAGCGCCTTCACCTGCGGGTGACCGCCGCCGTGGACCCCGCCGTCGCTGACCACCCCGATCAGCGCCACCCCCAGCCCGCACAGCGCGGCGAAGCGCACCGGGTGGGCCCGGCGCAGGGCGCAAAAGCGGTCGGGCAGGCCGGTGAACGACACCAGCAACAGCCGCGACAGCAGCCCGCCCATGAGGCCGCAGACCGCCGCGATCAGCAGGCCCGGCCAGAACAGGTCGGCCCAGGACACCACCTCGATGCGGACCCGGCCAAAGTAGGACAGGTTGCCGAACACCGACACCGACACCAGCCCCGACACCACGATGGCCGCCAGCATCAGGCCGCTGTTGCGCTGCTCCAGCCGGCGCGACAGCTCCTCGATGGCGAAGACGATGCCACCCAAGGGCGTGTTGAACGCCGCCGCAATGCCGGCCGCCCCGCCGGCGACCAGCAATTCCCGGTCGCTGATGACGGTTTTGGGCGACAGGTAACGCCGTGCGTGGTGCATGACGCCGGCGGCCACCTGCACCGACGGCCCCTGGCGCCCGATGGACAGCCCGGCCAGCAGGCCGCCCGAGACGCCCAACACCTTGGCCGCCGACAGCTTGAGCGAGACAAAACGGGCGCGCTGCTCGCGCGGCAGGCGCGGCTCCAGCGCCACCAGGGTCTGGGGCACGCCCGAGCCCCCTGCGCCAGGTGCCCAGCGCCGCAGCAGCCAGACCACCGCGGCGGTGACGGCCGGCGTCCAGAGCAGGGGCGCCCACCAGTGGCGGGTTTGCAGCTCGGCAAAACGGGCGTAGGCCGCGTCGGCCAGCCAGGTGAAGGCCACCACCGCCAGGCCGGCCAGCACGGCAAAGCCGATGACCACCGCGCGGTCCAGCCAGTGGCGCCCATCGATCACCTCGTGGCGCAGGTGTTCCAGAAAATCGGGCTGTTGGGGCCGTGGCATGGCCCAAGTGTAAAAGCGGGCCGCCCGGGGCTGGCGTCCACGGGCAAATGTTGGACAATCGGCCTTCGTTACACACCACGCTAGAGAGGGTTTTCCACGCCATGGCATCCGTCAACAAAGTCATCCTGGTCGGCAACTGCGGCCGCGACCCCGAGATCCGTTACCTGCCCTCGGGCCAGGCCGTGGCGAACGTCAGCGTGGCCACCAGCAGCCGCCGCAAAGACCGCAACAGCGGCGAGACGGTGGAAGACACCCAGTGGCACCGCGTGACCTTTTACGACCGTTTGGCCGAAATTGCCGGCGAATACGTGCGCAAGGGCCGCCCGATCTACGTCGAAGGCCGCCTGAAGTACGGCAAGTACACCGACCCGTCGGGGGTGGAGAAGAACACGGTGGACATCATCGCCACCGAACTGCAGCTGCTGGGGGGCCGCGAAGGCATGGGCGGCCAGGGCATGGACGAAGGCGGCGGCGGGGGCTACGCCCCGCGCGCGGCCGCCCCCATGGCCCGCCCGGCGCCCGCCGCGGCCCCGCGCCCCGCGCCGCAGCGGCCGCCGGCCCCGGCGCCCAGCACCGGCTTCGACGACATGGACGACGACATCCCGTTCTAAGCCGCCACCGCACACCTGCCCCAAGGCCCGCTCTCCCCGCCGGAAGCGGGCTTTTGCCTGTCCGGGGCCACCCCACCGCCAGCCGAGGCACCCATGACCGACACCCCCGCCAGCGACCGCGACCCCTGGGCGGTGTTCCTGATTTTCCTGCGGCTGGGCCTGACCGCCTTCGGTGGCCCGGTGGCGCACCTGGGGTATTTCCGCGAGGAGTTTGTGACCCGGCGCCGCTGGCTGAGCGAGCGCAGCTACGCGGACCTGGTGGCCCTGTGCCAGTTCCTGCCGGGGCCGGCCAGCAGCCAGGTGGGCCTGGCGCTGGGGCTGTCCCGCGCGGGTTACGCCGGCGCGCTGGCAGCGTGGGCGGGGTTCACGCTGCCGTCGGCCGTGGCCCTGGTCTTGCTGGCGCAGGGCCTGGCCAGCCACGGCGACGCGGTGCCGCCGGGCGTGTTGCACGGCCTGAAGCTGGTGGCGGTGGCCGTGGTGGCGCAAGCGGTGTGGGGCATGGCCCGCCAGCTCTGCCCGGACGCACCGCGCATCGGCCTGATGGCGCTGGCCACCTGCGGCGTGCTGCTGGTGCCCTCGGTTTGGGGCCAGGTGGGGGTGATGGCTTTCGGGGCCGTGGTGGGGCTGTGGTGGTTCCGGCCCGGGCCAGGCACCGCCCACGACCCCCTGCCCTTGACCGTTCGCCGCCGCGCGGGCCTGTGCTGGCTCGCGCTGTTTGCGGGGCTGTTGCTGGGTTTGCCGTGGTGGGCCGCCTGGGCGCCGAACCCCACGCTGGCCCTGGTGGACGCCTTTTACCGGGCCGGCTCGCTGGTGTTGGGTGGCGGGCACGTGGTGCTGCCGCTGCTGCAGGCCGAGGTGGTGCCCACCGGCTGGGTGGACCCCGACACCTTTCTGGCCGGCTATGGCGCGGCCCAGGCCGTGCCCGGCCCGTTGTTCACCTTCGCCGCGTTCCTGGGCGCGTCCACGCAGGCGGCCCCGAGCGGCTGGCTGGGCGGGCTGATCGCTCTGCTGGCGATTTTTGCGCCCGCCTTCCTGCTGGTGGCGGGGGCTCTGCCGTTCTGGGAGCAGCTGCGCCGCAGCCCGCGCACCCAAGCGGCGTTGTGGGGCACCCAGGCGGCGGTGGTGGGCGTGCTGCTGGCGGCGCTGTACCAGCCGGTGTGGACCAGCGCCGTCCACGCCCCGCCAGACTTTGCCCTGGTCCTGCTGGCGCTGGTGGCGCTGGTGACCTGGAAACTGCCGCCCTGGCTGGTGGTGCTCGGCAGCGCCGTCGCTGGGGGAGTGTGGGGCGCGCTGGGCTGACCCTCAGCGCCCCAGCCGGTCCGAGCCCCAGCGCTCCAGTTGCCGGCGGTCGTGGGCGCTTTCGGCCTCGATCGTGTCCTGCGGCAACTGCCGCAGGCAGTCCGCCATCGCCTGCCCGTCCCGCTGTTCGGTGCGGGGCTGCACCGCCGGCCCGGGGTCGGACTGGCCGTCCCAGGCATAGGGGTTGCGGAACGCGGGCCGCTCGGGCAGGCAGTCGTTCTGGTACAGGGGGGTGTCGTCCACCACGTGGGGCTGGAAGGAAATCGTCTTTTCAAAGACCAGCGGCTGCCCCGTGGGGGTGGGCGGCAGCGGGGGCATCGCATCCATGGCCTGACGCGCCCGCTGCTCGGCCACGGGCGAGGTGCTCCAGAGCGTCTCCAGCCGGGTCATGCGGCCATCGGGCGCGATTTCCACCCGAAAACGCACCGCCCCCTGGTCCGGCCCCTCGAAGGCCGTGCCCATCAGGCTGCGCACCTGCTGACCCCAGGTGTGGCGGTAGGGCTTGCTGTTTTTGAGCGTGTAGCGAGACGCCAGCGCCCATTCTTCGGCGGTGGGGGCGGGCGGTGCGTCCAGGTAGGCCCGCTCGCGGTCGGGGGCCTGGGGTGCGGGCGGGGCCGCTGTCGGCCTGGCCATGGCCGGGACAGGCACGGGCCGCGCCGGGGCGGCGGCCGGGCGCGGCGGTGAGGGCGCCGACGTGGGGTCGGGGCTGGGCGCGGGCGGTTCGGAGGCCCACATTTCCACAAAAATGGGCGGCGCCACGGGCGCGGTGGGTGGCGGGGGCGTGAACGCGGTCAGGCCCGCCAGCCCCAGCACCGCGGCGTGCAGCGCCACCGACAGCGCCACGGCCCACAGGGTCTCGGTTCGGGGTGGGTGCATCAGGCCCGTATTGGACACGCGAATTTCAGTGTATATTTAATCTAAACAACATTTGAATGTTAGCATGAACAAGCGGCAACTGAAGGACCTGCTGTACGAGCAGGTGGCGCGCATCGGCAAGGCGGTGGCCAGCCCCAAGCGGCTGGAGCTGATCGAGTTGCTGGCGCAGGGCGAAAAATCGGTGGAGCAGCTGGCCACGGAGTTGTCCATCGGCATCAAGCTGGCCAGCGCGCACCTGCGGGCGCTGCGCGAGGCGCGGCTGGTCACCTCGCGCAAGGACGGCAAGTTCGTCGTGTACCGCCTCACCGGCCCGGACGTGGCCGGCCTGTGGGTGGCCCTGCGGCAAGTGGCCGAGGAACACCTGCTGGACCTGCGCGTGGCGCTGGACCAGATGGTGGCCGAGCCGAAGAAGCTGGTGTCGCTGGACCGCCAGGCCCTGATGGACCAGGCGCAGCGCGGCGAAGTGGTGGTCATCGACGTGCGCCCTCAAGCGGAATTCGAGCGTTCGCACCTGCCGTATGCGCGGTCCATGCCGGTGCAGGAAATCGCCAGCCGTTTGTCAGAGCTGCCCAGGGACAAAGCCATCGTCGCCTACTGCCGCGGCCCGTTCTGCCTGTTTTCTGAGGAGGCCTACGAACTGCTGCACAGCCAGGGTTACCGGGTGCACAAGCTGCTCGACGGGGTGAGCGAGTGGCGGGCGGCGGGCATGCCCTTGGACACCGACTGAAGCCCCCGATGGCACCCACACACGGCATCCGGGCCAACCTGGCGCAGTTCCTGCACCAGTTGTTGCAGGTTTTGCTGGTGGGGTTGACCCTGGGCATGGTGCGCACGGTGGTGCCCGCGCTGGCCGAGTCCGAATTTGGCGTGCCCAAGACGTCGTTCCTGCTGCTGACGGCGTTCGTGGTGGCGTTCGGCGTGGTCAAGGGAACCATGAACTTCGTGGCGGGGCGGTTATCCGAGCGCGTGGGCCGCCAGCGTGTGCTGCTGCTGGGCTGGCTGGTGGCCTTGCCGATACCGGTGATGGTCTGGTACGCGCCACACTGGCACTGGGTGGTGGCCGCGACCGTGCTGCTGGGCGTGAACCAGGGGTTGACCTGGTCGATGACCCAAACCGCCAAGCTGGACATCACGCGCATGCAGGAACGCGGGCTCACCCTGGGTCTGAACGAGTTTGCGGGCTACCTGGGGGTGGCACTGGCGGGCCTGGCCACCGCTTGGCTGGCCACCTGGCTGGGGCCCCGCCTGGGGCTGCTGCTGTTTGGCCTGGCGGTGGTGCTGACCGCGCTCGTACTGACGCAGGTGTGGGTGCGCGAAACCCTGCCCTGGGCGCGGGCCGAGGCGGCGCGGCACGCGGCGGGCGGGGGCCAGCCGTTGGCGCGGCCTCGCCACCCCCGCCACGTCTCCAGCGCGCCCGGCACCTGGGAGGTTTTCACGCTGATGAGCTGGCGCGACCGCCGGTTGTTTGCGCTGTGCCAGGCGGGCCTGGTGGAAAAGTTTGTGGATGCGCTGGTGTGGGTGTTCTACCCGGTTTACCTGTACCAGCGGGGGCTGAGCCTGCCGCAGGTGGGCTCGGTCATCGGGGTCTATGGCCTGGTGTGGGGCGCGGCGCAGCTGTTCACGGGGCGCCTGTCGGACCGCATCGGCCGCCATCGCCCCAACGTGTGGGGCATGTGGCTGTGCGGGGCGGGCGTGGCCTTGATGGTGCTGGGCCAGGGGGCGCTCTGGTGGTCGGCGTCTGCCGCGCTGTCGGGGCTGGGCATGGCCCTGCTGTACCCGAACCTCTCGGCGGCGGTGGCCGACATCGCCCACCCCCACTGGCGGGGCACGGCCGTCGGCATCTACCGCTTCTGGCGCGACCTGGGCTACGGCATCGGCGCGCTGGGGCTGGGCCTGACCGCCCATTTCACCGGCCAGGTGACCGCCGCATTCTGGTTCGTCGCGCTGTCCATGGCGGCGTCGGGCGCCCTGCTCGGCTGGCTGGGCGAGGAAACCCACCCCCGGCTCAACCCACAGGGGCCCCCACCGCCCGGCGCTGGCTGACATCGCGGTGTCGCCACCGGTGTCGGCCGTTCAGCCCAGGCGCCCGGCGCGGAAGTCGCGGATCGCCTGGTGGATGTCGGCCTCGGTGTTCATCACGAAGGGGCCATGCTGGACGATGGGCTCGTTCAGCGGCCGCCCAGCAATGAGCAGCGCCCGTGCGCCGGTCGGGGCGTCGAGGACGATGCCGTCGGCCTGCGGGTCGTTGGCCAGCACGGCCATGCGTTGGGCCGGCACGTGCTGCTCGCCCACGCGGACGGCGCCCCGGTACACGTACACGAAGGCGTTGTGGCCGGGCGGCAGCGCCTGCGCGAAGCGGCTGCCCGGGGGCAGGTGCAGGTCGAGGTAGAGCGGCGCGGTGGCGTCGCGGGTCACGGCGCCGGCCACGCCGTGGCTGGCCCCCGCGATCACCGCCACCGCCACGCCCTCGGGCGTGACGAAGCGGGGCAGCTCGGCGGCACTGAAGTCGCGGTACCCCGGCGGGCACAGCTTGTCGCGGCCGGGCAGGTTGAGCCAGAGCTGAAAACCCTCCATCACCCCCGCTTCCTGCTGCGGGATTTCGGAGTGCACCACGCCGCGCCCGGCGGTCATCCACTGCACGCCTCCGCTGTCCAGCAGGCCTTCGTGGCCGGCGCTGTCGCGGTGCAACAGCCGCCCGGCGATCATGTAGGTCACCGTCTCGAAGCCGCGGTGCGGGTGGTCGGGGAAGCCGGCGATGTAGTCGTCCGGCCGGTCGCTGCCGAAGGCGTCCAGCATCAGGAAGGGGTCGAGCCGGCGCTGCAGGTCCTGGGTCAACACCCGGGTGAGCTTGACGCCGGCGCCGTCGGAGGTGGGCAGGCCCGCCACCAGGCTTTCGACGCGGCGGGGGTGGGCAACGGTTTCGGTCATCGGGGCGGCGGTGGGCATGGGGCGGCTCCTGCAAACACTGGGGGATCGTTGGGCGCGCCCCGGGGACGCGGTCCCGGGGTTGGCGTCGGGCGCGGGCGCGCCGGGGCCTGGCTCAGGCCAGGGCGGCGGCGAGGTCGGCCTCGGCCTGGGCAAACCCCCGGGCGGCGGCCTCAGGGCCCATGTTCAGGCCTTCGGCGTAAATCGGGCGCACGTCGGTCAGGCCCAAAAAGCCCAGCACGGTCTTGAGGTAGGGCACCTGGGTGTCGTGCGGCTGGTCGCGGTACAGGCCGCCACGGGCCAGGGCCAGGTACACGGTCTTGCCCTGCAGCAGCCCCTGGGGGCCCTGGTCGGTGTAGCGGAAGGTGACGCCGGCGCGGGCGATGGCGTCGATCCAGGCCTTGAGCTGCACCGGCACGCCGAAGTTGTACATGGGCACGCCCAGCACCAGGGTGTCGTGCGCCTGCACCTCGGCGATCAGGGCGTCGTACTCGGCCACCACGGCGGCCTGTGCGGCGCTGCGCTGGTCGGCCGGGGTGAACAGCGCGCCCAGGGCGGCTTCGTCCAGCACGGTGACGGGGTGGTCGGCCAGGTCGCGCAGGGTCACCTGGGCGCCGGCGTGCCGGGCCTGGAGGGCCGCGACCACCTGGTGGGCCACTTTGCTGGAGTTGGCGGCGCCGCGGCGGGGGCTGGCGTGGATTTGCAGGATCTTCATAGGGGGCTCCGAAAGGTGGTTGGGGGGCGATGGGTGTACTGTAAATCGGCCCATTGAAGCGATAAATCCCCTGAAATGGATATCATTGTTCTTCAAATGGAACTATCAACCGCGGGCATCGACCCCAACGACCTGCTCATCTTTGCCCAGGTGGCCGAGCGGGGCAGCTTCAGCCGCGCCGCCGAGGCGCTGGGCCTGCCCAAGTCCACCGTGTCGCGCCGGCTGGCCGGGCTGGAGCTGCGGCTGGGCGAGCGGCTGCTGCGGCGCACGACGCGGCGCCAGTGGCTGACCGAGTTCGGCCTGCAGCTGCTGGAACACGCGCGCCAGGTGGCGGCCGAGGTGGACGCGGTGGCGGCCCTGAGCGCCCACCGCCAGGCCACGCCCAGTGGGCGGCTGCGGGTGTCCATGCCCAGCGACCTCGCCACCCTGCTGCTGGCCGAGGCGCTGGCCGGTTTCGCGGCGGACCACCCGGCGGTCACGCTGGAGCTGGACCTGTCGCCGCGCCGGGTGGACCTGCTGGCCGAGAACTTCGACCTGGCGGTGCGCATGGGCGAGCTGCCCAGCGACGCCTCGCTGGCAGCGCGGCGGCTGGCCGTGTTCACCAACGGGCTCTACGCCAGCCCGGCCTACCTGGCCCGCCATGGCCACCCCCAGCAGCCGGACGACCTGCCGCGCCACCGCGCCGTGCGGCTGTTGGGCCGCCAGGGCGACGCCCTGCCCTGGCACCTGGTGCAAGGCCAGCAGCACTGGCACGGCCGCCCGGCGGGGGGGCTGGTGGCCAACTCGCCGGAGCTGCTGATCCGCCTGGCCGCCGCCGGCGGCGGCATCGCCGTGGTGCCCGACCGCTTTGCCGCGCTGCAGGTGCAACGCGGCCAGCTGGTGCGGGTGCTGCCCGACTGGCACCCGCCGGCCCACGACGCCTGGGCCGTGTTCCCCGAACGCCGGCTCATGCCCACCAAGACCCGCGCCTTCATCGACCGGCTGCAGCAGGCCCTGGGTGCGGCAGACTTACCACAGTCTTGACGTAAGGGTTGAAGAGTCCTGCCATAAACCGTTGCCAGACATTACAATTTTCCTGCCGGGCCTAGCCACAGTGGCCCACCAACCGGGTGCCACCGCGTGCAATACCAAGAAACCAGAGACAAAAGCGCCGAACTGCTGCGAACCGTGATCGGGTTCATGGGCCAGCACGACGCCGCCTTCAACCCCACCACCTACAGCGTCTGGTACGAATATGCGGCCGGCCTCAACGCCCGGCTCAACCAGGCGCTGGACCAGCTCAAGCTGACCGAACCGCGCCTGGGCGATGCGTCCATCCAGCGCCTCTACCGCGAGCACATCGCCGGGGTGGACGACAAGACCATGGACCGCATCAGCCGCGACTTCCAGCAGGTGATGAACAACGTGGTGGACAGCGTGCAACGCACCGGCGACCAGGCCGGGGCCTTCGGGGCCGGCCTGCACGACCTGAACACCGCGCTGCAACAGACCGACAACCCCGCCGCCCTGCACGACCACCTGCAGCTGGCGCTGCAGCGCAGCCAGGCGATGCAGGACTCGGCCGCGGCCCTCAAGGCCCAGGTGGACGCCAGCCGCGCCGAAATCCAGCGCCTGCGCGCCGACCTGGACCGCGCCCGCGAAGAGGTGTTCGTGGACAGCCTGACCCGGGTGCTCAACCGCAAGGGGCTGGACCACCGCCTGGAACAGTTGCTGCGCCAACCCCTGACCGCGCACCCCAGCCACGGGCTGGTGATGGTGGACATCGACCACTTCAAGCGCATCAACGACGAACACGGCCACCTGGTGGGCGACCAGGTGCTGGCCGGCATGGGCGAACTGCTGCGCAAGGTGGTGAACGACCCGGCGCACCTGGTGGCGCGCTACGGGGGCGAGGAATTTGCCATCGTGCTGCCGCACGCCGGCCTGGAGGCCACCGCCGCCGTGGCCGAACGGGTGCGCGCCACCGCCAAGGCGATGAAGCTGCGCAAGCGCAACACGCAAGACGTGGTGTTGAGCGTGACCGTCTCGGCCGGGGCCGCGGCGCTGCAGCACGGCGAAAGCGCGAACGATTGGATCGCGCGAGCCGACGCGGCGCTGTACCGCTCCAAGGCCAGCGGGCGCGACCGGGTGTCGCTGGCGGCCTGACCGGCACGCGGCCCGCGCCGCGACGCAGGGTTCAGGCCGGTTTGCGGCCCGCGCCCACCGCGCGCCGGGGCCGGCGGGCCGGGGGTCGGGCCGGCGCCAGCGCCGGCAAAGGCCGCTCGGTGGCCGTGGCCGCCTGGATCACGCCGCCACCCAAACACACCTCGCCGTCGTACAGCACCGCGCTCTGGCCCGGCGTCACCGCCCACTGCGGCTCGGCAAAGCGCAACGCGAACGTGCCGTCGGCCCCCGCGCTGGCCACGCAGGCCGCGTCGGCCTGGCGGTAGCGGGTCTTGGCGCCGTAAGCGCCCGGCGCGGGCGGCACGCCGGCCACCCAGCTCGCGTCCAGCGCCGACAGTTCGGGCGACAGCAGCCAGGGGTGGTCGTGGCCCTGCACCACCCACAGGGTGTGGTTCGCCACGTCCTTGCGCGCCACGAACCACGGCGCGTGTTCGCCCGTGCCCTTGGCGTCGCCCGCGGTTTTCAGGCCGCCGATGCCCAGGCCCTGGCGCTGGCCCAGGGTGTAAAAACTCAGGCCCACGTGGCGGCCGATCTCGCGGCCCCGGTCGTCGCGGATCGGGCCCGGTTCCTTCTGGATGTAGCGGTTGAGGAAGTCGCGGAACGGCCGCTCACCGATGAAGCAGATGCCGGTGCTGTCCTTCTTCTTGGCGTTGGGCAGGCCGATCTCGGCGGCGATGCGACGCACCTCGGTCTTGGGCAATTCGCCCACCGGGAACAGCGTCTTGGCCAGCTGCGCCTGGTTCAGGCGGTGCAGAAAATAGCTCTGGTCCTTCAGCGGGTCCAGGCCCTTGAGCAGCTCAAAGCGGCCGTCGGCGGCGCTGCTGGTGGCCGCGTCGCGCACCTGGCCGTCGTGGCCGATGCAGCGCACCCGGGCGTAGTGGCCGGTGGCGATCTTCTCGGCCCCCAGGCGCATGGCGTGGTCCAGAAAGGCCTTGAACTTGATCTCGGCGTTGCACAGGATGTCGGGGTTGGGCGTGCGCCCGGCCTGGTACTCGCGCAGGAACTCGGCAAACACGCGGTCCTTGTACTCGGCGGCGAAGTTGACGTGCTCGATGTCGATGCCGATCACATCGGCCACGCTGGCCGCGTCCAGCCAGTCCTGGCGGCTGGAACAGTATTCGCTGTCGTCGTCATCTTCCCAGTTCTTCATGAAGATGCCGATGACCTCGTAACCCTGCTGCTTGAGCAGGTGGGCACTCACGGCGGAATCCACGCCGCCGGACAGGCCGACGACGACACGGGGTTTGGTAGACATGCCGCGATTATCCCCGCCCGGCCCGGCGAGCGGGCGCCCCCAGGCGACCGGCGTGCGTTACACCAAAGACCGCCCCCGCGTTATCCCTCATGCGACAAGTGCCGGGATTTGTTGAAATAGCGGCCCCATGCCAGCCCTCATCACGCCCCGCGACCTGCCCACCTGGGTGCCCGGGCGGGTCACGTCCGCCAGCGACGGCCTGGGCTGGAAAGACGTGGCCCACCGCGCCTACCGCTACACCGGCCTGGACGTGCCGATTCCGGCGATGGACCACTTCATGGTGGTGCGCTACCGCGCCGGCCAGACGCCGATGCAGCGCTGCTTCGACGGGCGCTGGACCAAAACGCGCTGCACCCCTGGGGACTTTTCGCTGCTGACCCGCTCGGAACAATCGCACTGGTACTGGACCGAGTGCATCGACGTCACGCACACCTACCTGTCGGAAGCGTTGATGTCGCGCGTGGCGGCCGACGTGATGGGCCGGACCGTGGCCGAGGTCCGGTTGCATGACCTGCTGCGCGAACAAGACCCGGTGGTGACCGGCATCGTCGACGGCATCGCCGGCGAGGCCCAGCAACAGGGCCTGGGCGGGGCGATGTACGCCGAGGCCCTGGCGCTGCAACTGTCGGTCCACCTGCTGCGCAAGTACGCCTCGGTCACCTACCGCGACGCGGGACCGGTGGGGCCGCTGTCGCCCAGCCGCCTGCGGCGGCTGGAGGAGTTCGTGGAAACCCACCTGCACGAGGCCATCAGCATCGAACAGATGGCCCACGTGGCGGGGCTGGGGGTGTGGACCTTCACCCGGCACTTCCGCGCCACGGTGGGCCGGGCACCGCACGAATTCGTGCTGGACCGGCGGGTGGATCGGGCCCAGCGCCTGCTGGCGCAAGGCTCGCTGGCCATCAAGGAAGTGGCCGCCGCCTGCGGCTTCGCCGACCAGGCGCACCTGACACGGGTGTGCCGCGCCCGGCTGGGCACCACGCCCGCCCGCCTCAAAAAAGCCTCCTGAGCCGCCCCCATTGAACCGGGGCGCTGCACCGCGGCATCGCGCCGCCGCGGTGCAGCCTGGCCGTGCGCCGCCCGCTGGCGGCTGCACGGAAATGTTCAAAAACCCGCCAAGAACCGACAAGACCGCCACAGGGGGTGACTCCTAAATTAGTGCCACGGCCACCCCACAGCACCCGCACACCGCGGGCGGGGTGGACCGGACCGCCTGGCTCACCCCAGGTCCACCGTGAACACACAAGGAGACGACATGAACACCACCGCCCTGGCCCCGTCCGTGGCCCCCCCCGCCAGCACCCCCGCCACTCAGTACGACGCCGTCGTCATCGGCGCCGGCGTGGCCGGCCTGTACCAGCTGCACCGCCTGCGCGAGATGGGCATGACCGTGCGCGCCTACGACGCCGCCTCGGGCGTGGGCGGCACGTGGTACTGGAACCGCTACCCCGGCGCCCGCTTCGATTCGCAGGCCGAGATCTACCAGTACTGGTTCTCAGAAGAGCTCTACAAATCCTGGCAGCCTTCGGAGCGCTTTCCGGCACAGCCCGAAACCGAACGCTGGCTCAATTACGTCGCCGACAAGCTGGACCTGAAGAAAGACATCCAGTTCAACACCCGCATCGCCTCGGCCCACTACGACGAGGCGCAGAACCGCTGGAACATCACCACCAGCCAGGGCGAACACATCCAGGCGCAGTTCCTGATTGCCTGCTGCGGCATGCTGTCGACCCCGCTGTCCGACCGCTTCCCCGGCCAGGCCAACTTCAAGGGCCAGATTTACCACACCGGCCTCTGGCCCAAGACCCCGGTGGACTTCAAGGGCAAGCGCGTGGCCGTGATCGGCACCGGCGCCACCGGCATCCAGGTGATCCAGACCATCGCGCCCGAGGTCGGCTCGCTCAAGATCTTCGTGCGCACGCCGCAGTACGTGATCCCGATGCAGAACCCCAAATACAGCGCCGAGGACTGGGCCCGGTGGGGGGCGCAGTTCCACCAGCTCAAGAAGCGGGTGCGCGAAACCTTCGCCGGCTTTGACTACGACTTCGACGCCGGCCCCTGGGCCGACAAGACCCCTGAAGAACGCACCGCCGTGCTGGAAAAACTGTGGGCCGACGGCTCGCTGGCGCTGTGGCTGGCGTCCTTCCCCGAAATGTTCTTCGACGAAGCGGTGAGCGAAGAGGTGTCGGAATTCGTGCGCGTCAAGATGCGCGAACGCCTCAAGCACAACCCGGACCTGTGCAAGCTGCTGATCCCGACCGACTACGGCTTTGGCACCCACCGCGTGCCCCTGGAAAACAAATACCTGGAGGTGTACCTGCAGCCCAATGTGGAAACGGTGGACTGCAAGCAGACCCCGATCGAGCGCATCGTGCCCGAAGGCATCCAGACCGCCGACGGCCAGGTGCACGAGGTCGACATCATCGTGATGGCCGTGGGCTTTGACGCCGGCTCCGGCGCGCTCAGCCGCATCGACATCCGGGGCCGCGACGGCCGCTCGCTCAAAGACCAGTGGTCGCAGGAAATCCGCACCGCCATGGGCCTGCAGGTGCACGGCTACCCCAACCTGTTCACCACCGGCGCGCCCCTGGCGCCGTCGGCCGCGCTGTGCAACATGACCACCTGCCTGCAGCAGCAGGTGGACTGGATCAGCGACTGCATCGCCCACGCCCGTCAACAGGGCAAGACAGTGGTGGAGGCCACCAAAGCCTTCGAAGACGCCTGGGTGCAGCACCACGATGAAACCGCCGCCAAGACGCTGGTGGTCAAGACCGACTCCTGGTACATGGGCTCCAACGTGGACGGCAAGCCGCGCCGCCTGCTGTCCTACATCGGCGGGGTGGGCAACTACCACGCCAAGTGCGACGAGCTGGCCCGCACCGGCTACCCCGGCTTCGACATGCGTTGAAACGGGGGCACGACACCATGAGCAGACTCACCGGACAAGTGGCCGTCGTCACCGGCGGCGGCTACACCGCGCGTTGACGCCACGCCGGGGTGGCCCGGCCGGGCCGCCCTTTTCCCTACACAGAAGCACGCTGGAGACAAGCATGAACGCCTACTATTCTCAAGACAACCACGGCCCGTTCCGGCTGATCGACATCGGCCGCCTGGAACTGGCCGAAGGCGGGGTGCTGGAGCCCTGCACGCTGGCCGTGGCCACGCACGGCCAGCTCAACGCGGCCAGAGACAACGCCATCCTGGTGCCCACCTGGTACTCGGGCACCAGCAAGATCATGGAGCAGGTCTACATCGGCCCCGGCCGGGCGCTGGACCCCAGCCTGTACTTCATCGTCGTCGTCAACCAGATCGGCAACGGCCTGTCGGTGTCGCCGCACAACAGCACCGGCGTGCAGGCGGGCCCAGGCTTTCCGAAAGTGCGCATCGGCGACGACGTGCGCGCCCAGCACCGCCTGCTGACCGAACACTTCGGCATCCGGCGCCTGGCCCTGGTCACCGGCGGCTCCATGGGCGCCCAGCAGACCTACGAATGGGCCGTGCGCTACCCGGACATGGTGGAACGCGCCGCGCCCATCGCTGGCACCGCCTGCAACACCGAGCACGACTTCCTGTTCACCGAAACGCTGGTCGAGGCCATCACCACCGACCCGGGTTTCCGCGACGGCCTCTACGCCACCCCGGCCGATGTGGCGGCGGGTTTGAAGCGCCACGCCAAGCTCTGGACGGTGATGGGCTGGAGCACCGAGTTCTTCCGGGGCGGGCGCCACCGGGTGCTGGGCTTCGAGTCGATGCAGGCCTTCGTTGACGGCTTCATGACCGGCTACTTCGGCCCGATGGACCCGAACAACCTGCTGTGCATGGCCTGGAAATGGCAACGCGGCGACGTCAGCCTGCACACCGGCGGCGACAAGGCCGCCGCGCTGGGACGCATCCGCGCCAAGACCTACGTCATGCCGATCGCGTCGGACATGTTTTTCCCGCCATCCGATTGCCAGGCCGAGCAGCAGCTGATCCCGAACAGCGAGTTCCGCCCCATCGCCAGCATCGACGGCCACCTGGCCCTGTTCGGCACCGACGCCGACGCGATCGCGCAAGTGGATGCGCATTTGAAACAGTTGCTGGCAGAACCAGCCCCCGACCTCGTTTGAGGCTGCCGCCGCCATGCCAGGCGGTGTTAGGGTCGGCGCCCTTCGGGGTTGCCGTTGCAAGCGCACCGGCGGGGCCGGTGCGCTCTTTTTGTGACCACGGAGACAGAGATGCGCATAGGGGTACCCGCGGAGCGGGCAGAGGGGGAGAGCCGGGTGGCGGTGACGCCGGAGACGGCCAGGAAGCTGGTGGGGCAAGGGCACACGGTGTGCGTGCAGAGCGGCGCGGGACTGGCGGCAAGTGCCCCCGACGCGGCCTACGCCGCGGCCGGCGCCCAAACCGTGGACGCCGCCGGCGCGCTGGGCTGCGAGCTGGTGCTCAAAGTGCGCGCCCCGCTGCCTGACGAGCTCGCGCACATGCGCGCGGGGAGCACGCTCGTGGGCCTGCTCAACCCCTACGACGCCGACGGCCTGGCCGCCCTGGCCGCCGCCGGGCTGACCAGCTTCGCGCTGGAAGCCGCCCCGCGCACCACCCGCGCGCAGGGCCTGGACGTGCTGTCCTCGCAGGCCAACATCGCCGGCTACAAAGCCGTGCTGATGGCCGCCAACCAGTACGGCCGCCTCTTCCCCATGCTCATGACCGCGGCCGGCACCCTCAAGGCCGCGCGCGTCGTCGTCCTGGGGGTGGGCGTCGCCGGCCTGCAGGCCATTGCCACCGCCAAGCGCCTGGGCGCGGTCATCGAAGCGTCTGACGTGCGCCCTTCGGTGAAAGAGCAGGTCGAATCCCTGGGCGCCAAGTTCATCGACGTGCCCTACGAGACCGCCGAGGAGCATGCAGCCGCCGAAGGCGTGGGCGGCTACGCCCGCCCCATGCCGCCGAGCTGGCTGGAGCGCCAGCAGGTCGAAGTGGCCCAGCGCGTGGCACAGGCCGACATCGTGATATCCACCGCGCTCATTCCCGGGCGGGCCGCCCCGGTGCTGATCACCGAAGAGATGGTCAAAAGCATGAAACCCGGCTCGGTGATCGTGGACATTGCCGCGGGCAAGGGCCCCGTCGGCCCGCACGGTCAACCGGGCGGCAACTGCCCGCTGACCGAGGCCGGCCGCACCGTGCGCAAGCACGGCGTCTGCCTCATCGGCGAGACCAACCTCCCCGCCCTGGTGCCGGCCGACAGTTCCAGCCTGTACGCGCGCAACGTGCTCGACTTCCTCAAGCTCATCGTGCCGCCGGCGGCCCAGGGCGAGCCCCCGGCCAGCCTCCAGGTCGATCTGGGTGACGACATCGTCGCCGCCTGCCTCATGACCCAGGGCGGCAAGGTCCTGCGCCGAGGCTGAGGCTCCCTGCCCATCCGTCACCCGATCCTTTCACCCATGCTTCAGAGGAGCCTCCCCATGGAAGCCATCTCCCCGGTTGTCTTCAACCTCATCATCTTCGTGCTGGCGATCTACGTCGGCTACCACGTCGTCTGGAACGTCACGCCCGCGCTGCACACGCCGCTGATGGCCGTGACCAACGCCATTTCGGCCATCGTCATCGTCGGCGCCATGCTGGCCGCGGCCCTCACCGAAACCAGCCTGGGCAAGACCATGGGCGTGCTGGCCGTGGCGCTGGCCGCGGTCAACGTCTTCGGTGGCTTCCTCGTC
Organism: Aquabacterium sp. A08; assembly: GCF_011742065.1. Lineage (NCBI taxonomy): Bacteria > Pseudomonadati > Pseudomonadota > Betaproteobacteria > Burkholderiales > Sphaerotilaceae > Aquabacterium > Aquabacterium sp. A08. Next base: position 8,799 of record NZ_JAAQQT010000608.1, on the reverse strand, counting down.
ACCCGGCGCATGCTGGAGATGTTCAAGAAAAAAGAGCGCAAAGCCCCTGCTGCCGCTCAAGGAGCCGCCCAATGAGCATGAACCTCGTCGTTCTGTTGTACCTGGTGGCCTCGGTCTGCTTCATCCAGGCACTCAAAGGCCTGAGCCACCCCACCACCTCCATCCGGGGCAACGTGTTCGGCATGACCGGCATGGCCATCGCCTCGCTCACCACCGTCGGGCTCATCGTCAGCCTGGCCCAGCAGATGCAGGTGGATGCAGTGCAAGGCTTGGCCTGGGTGCTGGCCGGCCTGGTGGTCGGTGGCGGCATGGGCGCCTACATGGCCCACCAGGTCGAGATGACCAAGATGCCCGAGCTGGTGGCTTTCATGCACAGCATGATCGGCCTGGCGGCGGTCTGCATCGCGGTCGCTGTGGTGGCCGAACCCTGGGCCTTCTCCATCGTCGCCAAGGGCGAGGCCATTCCGGGCGGCAACCGCATCGAGCTGGCGCTGGGCGCCTTCATCGGCGCCGTCACCTTCTCGGGCTCGGTCATCGCCTTCGGCAAACTGTCGGGCCAGTACAAGTTCCGCCTGTTCCAGGGTGCGCCCGTCACCTTCGCCGGCCAGCACCAGCTCAACCTGGTGCTGGGCCTGGCGGTGTTGTTCTTCTGCTTCGGCTTCTGGCATTCGCAGGGCTGGATGGACATCGTGATCGTGATCGCACTGGGCTTCATCCTGGGCGTGCTCATCATCATCCCGATTGGCGGCGCCGACATGCCGGTGGTGGTGTCCATGCTCAACAGCTACTCGGGCTGAGCGGCGGCCGGCATCGGCTTCAGCCTGAACAACGCCATGCTGATCATCGCCGGCTCGCTGGTGGGCAGCTCGGGGGCGATCCTGAGCTACATCATGTGCAAGGCCATGAACCGCTCGTTCTTCAACGTCATCCTGGGGGGCTTCGGCGGCGAAGCCGCCACGGCAGGTGGCGCCAAGGCGGAGCAGCGCCCGGTCAAGAGCGGCAGCGCCGATGACGCCGCTTTCGTGTTGGGCAACGCCGAAACGGTGGTGATCGTGCCCGGCTATGGCCTGGCGGTGGCACGCGCCCAGCACGCGGTCAAGGAACTGGCGCACAAGCTCACCGAGAAGGGCATCACCGTCAAGTACGCCATCCACCCGGTGGCTGGCCGCATGCCGGGCCACATGAACGTGCTGCTGGCCGAGGCCGAGGTACCCTACGACCAGGTGTTCGAGATGGAGGACATCAACGGCGAGTTCGGTCAGGCCGATGTGGCGATCATCCTGGGCGCCAACGATGTGGTCAACCCCGCCGCGCTGCAGAAGGGCTCGCCCATCTACGGCATGCCCATCCTGGAAGCCTACAAGGCCAAGACGGTGATCGTGAACAAGCGGTCCATGGCGGCCGGTTACGCCGGTTTGGACAACGAGCTGTTCTACATGGACAAGACCATGATGGTGTTTGGCGACGCCAAGAAAGTGGTCGAGGACATGACCAAGGCCATCGAGTGAGCCCCTCAGCGCATCTGCGCCGCGGCGATGTCCAGCGAGCGCAGGCGCAGGGCGGGGTCGTACACGTCGCTGACCAGGACGAACTCGTCGGCCCCGGTCAGGTCGGCCAGGCGCTGCAGGCCGGCGCGCACCGTCTCGGGCCCGCCCACCACGGCGGCGGCCAGGAAGTCGCCGATGACGCTGCGGGCCTGCCCGTCCACCTGCGCCCAGAAGTCGGGCACCGGCGGCTGCAGGCGGCGGCGGTCGCCGGTGAGGATGCCCAGCACCCGCTGGTAGGTGCTGCTGGCCAGGTACTCGGCTTCGGCGTCGGTGGGGGCGGCGATCAGCGGCACGCCGATGGCCACATGGGGCTGGGCCAGCGTGGCCGAGGGACGGAAGCGGGCGCGGTACAGGTCGATGGCCTGCAACAGCAGCCGCGGCGCGAAATGCGAGGCAAACGCGAACGGCAGGCCCCGTTCGGCGGCCAACTGCGCCGAAAACAGGCTGGAGCCCAGCAACCAGATCGGCACGTGGGTGCCGGCGCCGGGCATGGCGATGAGCCGCTGGCCGGGTTGCGGGTCGCCCAGCAGGCGCTGCAGTTCGGCCACGTCGCGGGGAAAGTCGTCCTCGGTTTCGGGCCGGTCGCGGCGCAGGGCGCGCATGGTGGGGCCGTCGGTGCCGGGCGCGCGGCCCAGGCCCAGGTCGATGCGGCCGGGGTAGAGCTCGGCCAGGGTGCCAAAGGCCTCGGCCACCACCAGCGGCGCGTGGTTGGGCAGCATCACCCCGCCGGAGCCGACGCGGATGCGCGAGGTGCCACCGGCGATGTGACCGACCAGCACCGCGGTGGCGGAACTGGCGATGCCGGCCATGTTGTGGTGTTCGGCCAGCCAGTAGCGGGTGAAACCCAGGTGTTCGGCGTGCTGGGCGGTACGCAGGGCGATGGCCAGGGCGTCGGCCACCGTGCCGCCTTCGCGCACGGCCACCAGGTCGAGCATGGACAGGGCGATGGTGTGGAGGGAACGCATGCGGGCATTGTGGCGCAGGGGGGCCACACCCCGGTCGCGTCGGGGACGTTCAGGCGCGGCGCTGGGCGTTCAGCCAGCGCTGGAGGCCGGCCACGTCCTGCAGTTGCGCCAGGTCGCGCTGCGCCTGGGCCAGGCGTTCGGCCCAAGCGCTGCCCAGCGCCTGGCGGTGCCGCGCCAGCGCGCCGTCGTCCCACGGGGTGCCGTCGGGCAGGCCAAGGCGGTGGCGCCAGTCCTGTTGTTCGTGCTGGCGCAGCCGTTCCAGCCGGGCGGTCTGCTCCTGCAGCAAACGGGTCAGGGCAGCGAGGCGTTCGGCCGGGGCGGCATCGCCCTGTAGCCGCAGCAGGGTCAGCAGGTCGCGCTGGGCGTAGGCGGCGTTGACCTCGCCCATCAGGTGGTGGCGGCGCTGGCGTTCGGCGTCGTCGGGCGCGCGGTCGGGGTGCAGGGCACTGGCCAATTGCCGGTAGAGCCGGCGCAGCACGGTGTCGGGGGTGTCGGTGTGCTCGGGGGTGCCGGCCCGGGGGGCCGTGGCCCCAGGGTCGAGCGCGGCGCGGCGGGCCTGCCGGGCCTGGCGACGCGCCTGGCGTTTGGCCTCGCGCTCGGCCCGCTCGCGCTGCCAGCGTTGCCGGGCGGCGTCCCACACGGCGTCGGGGTCGTCGGCCGGCGCGTGGGCGGCCCAGCCGTCGCCCAGCCAGTCGGCCACCTGGGCGTGCACCGCCGCGGCCTGGGCCTGGCGCCACTGGGCCAGGGTGAGCGGGCTGTGCCGGTCGTGCAGGGGCGCCAGGTCGGCCTGGCCTTGCGCGCACAGGGCACGCAGCCGCGCACACAGGGCCTCGCGCAGGGTGTGGCGTTGGGCGCTGCTCAGGCGCGGGTCGTCGGCCTCGCGCCAGTCGGCCAAGCGCAGGGCCAGGTCGCGCTGGACCTGCAGGTGCTGGCGTTGCAGGGGCAGCACCTCGGCCGCCCACAGGCGCTGGTGCGCCAGCCCCTGTTGTTGCTGGGCGTCGCGCTGGGCCTGCAGCCGCTGCACCCGCTGCAAGGCCCGCCGGTAGGCGGCCAGGGGGCCGTTCGCCGCGGGCGCGGCCGGGCTGGGCCGCAGGCCGCGCGTGGGAGGGCGCGGGCTCAACCGCGCACTTCGCCCTCGCCCAGCACCACGTACTTGAGCGAGGTCAGCCCCTCCACCCCCACCGGGCCGCGGGCGTGGAACTTGTCGGTGGAAATGCCGATTTCGGCGCCCAGCCCGTACTCAAAGCCGTCGGCAAAGCGGGTGCTGGCGTTGACCATCACGCTGCTGGAATCGACCTCGCGCAGAAATTTTTGCGCATGCACATGGTCGGTGGTCAGGATGGCCTCGGTGTGGCCACTGGAGTAGCGGTTGATGTGGGCAATGGCCTCGTCCACCCCGGCCACCACCTTCACGCTGATGATGGGGGCCAGGTATTCCTCGCTCCAGTCCTGCTCGGTGGCGTCTTTCAGGTGGGCGCCGGGCACGGCCGCCAGCAGGGCCTTGGATTCGGCGCAACAACGCATTTCCACGCCTTTTTGCGCGAAGATGGCGCCGATTTGCGGCAAGAAGGCCGCCGCCACGCCGCGCGCCACCAGCAGGCTTTCGGTCGCGTTGCAGGGGCTGTACTTCTGGGTTTTGGCGTTGTCGGTCACCTTCACCGCCAGGGCCAGGTCGCACGGGTCGTCCACGTAGGTGTGGCAGTTGCCGTCCAGGTGCTTGATCACGGGCACCTTGGCCTCGCGGCTGATGCGCTCGATCAGGCCCTTGCCGCCGCGCGGGATGATCACGTCCACATAAGCCGGCATGGCGATGAGCTGGCCCACGGCCTCGCGGTCGGTGGTGGGCACCAGCTGCACCGCGTCGGCCGGCAGGCCGGCCTGCACCAGCGCCTGCCGCACCAGCGCGGCCAGGGCGCGGTTGCTGTCGATGGCCTCGGACCCGCCGCGCAAGATGCAGGCGTTGCCGCTCTTGATGGACAAAGACGCCGCCTCGATGGTCACGTTGGGCCGGCTTTCGTAAATCATGCCGAACACGCCGATGGGCACCCGCATCTGCCCCACGCGGATGCCGCTGGGCTGCTGTTTCATGCCCATGACCTCGCCGATGATGTCGGGCATGGCCGCCAGCTGCTCGCAGCCCTCGGCGCAGGTCTCCAGCACCTTGGGGGTGAGCTTGAGCCGGTCCACCATGGGCTCGGCCAGGCCGGCGGCGCGGGCGCGCTCCAGGTCCTTGGCGTTTTCCACCTGCAGCTCGTCCACGTTGGCGCGCAGCAGGGCGGCCAGGCCGCGCAGGGCCTTCACCTTGGTGGCGGCGCCGGCCTTGGCCATCAGCGCCGAGGCGGCTTTGGCCTGTTGGCCCAGGGTGTGCATCAGTTCAACGGTGTTCAGGGCGTTCATGACCCGCATTTTCGCACCCCGGCGCCGGCCGTGCCGGGCGTCAGCGCCCGGTGTCGCTGGGCGCCCGGCTGAATTCGTTGTTTTCCGTCACCAGGCGGTTGAGCAAGGCCATGAAGGTGTCGCGCTCGGCGGCCGACAGCGGCGCCAGCGTCAGCGCCTGCGCGCGCAGCACGGCCGGGCGGGCCTGTTCGCACAGCGCGTGGCCGTCGGCGGTGAGCGACAGCAGGCGCACCCGCTTGTCTTCCGGCGACAGGCTGCGCTGCAGCAGGCCGCGCGCCTCCAGCCGGTCCACCACGCCGGCGGTGGTGGAGGTGTCCAGCGCGATCTGCCGCGCCAGCGTGCGCTGGTCAATGCCGGGCTGGTGCTGCACCGTTTGCAAAGCCCCGTACTGCACCGGGGTGAGGTTGAGGTCTTGCAGTTCCTGGTGGAAGATGCCGACAGAGATCTGGTGCAGGCGCCGGATGGCGTGGCCCGGCAGGCGGTCGATGCCGGGGTGGGACGGGGGCGTGGACATGGCCACCGAGTCTAGGGGAATGCCCAGGCTTGTCATGGTTTCATGTTATCACTATACTAATCATTCGTGTACTGATGATTTGTGTGCTTTCCACATCGAAGGAGACTCAGCATGACGCAATCCGTCCCGGCGCTGCCGGTTTTGGTGGCCGGTGGTGGCATCGGTGGCCTGGCCGCCGCCCTGGCCCTGGTGAACCAGGGCTTTCAGGTACAGGTGTTCGAGCAAGCGCCCGAAATCGGTGAAATCGGCGCCGGCATCCAGTTGGGGCCCAACGCCTTCCACGCGTTTGACGCGCTGGGCGTGGGCCCGCAAGCGCGCGCCCGCGCCGTGTACACCGACTTCATGGTGATGCACGACGCGGTGGACGAATCCCTGGTGGGCCGCATCGAGACCGGCGAGGCCTTCCGCCAGCGCTTCGGCAACCCCTACGCCGTGATCCACCGCGCCGACGTGCACCTGTCGCTGCTGGAAGGCGCGCAGGCCAGCGGCCAGGTGGAATTCCACACCAACACCCGCATCGTGCAGATCGAGCAGGACGAGGCCGCCGGCACCGTCACCGCCACCGACCAGCACGGCAAGCGCTGGACCGGCCAGGCCCTGATCGGCGCCGACGGCGTGAAGTCCGTGGTGCGCCAGCAGTACGTGAACGACCCGCACCGCGTCACCGGCCACGTGGTCTACCGCGCCGTGGTGGACAAGGCCGATTTCCCGAAAGACCTGCAGTGGAACGCCGCCAGCCTGTGGGCCGGCCCCAAGTGCCACCTGGTGCACTACCCGCTGCGCGGCGGCGAGCAGTACAACGTGGTGGTGACCTTCCACAGCCGCGAGCAGGAAGAATGGGGCGTGAAAGACGGCTCCAAGGAAGAGGTGGAAAGCTACTTCCAGGGCATCAGCCCCAAGGCACGCCAGCTCATCGAACTGCCCAAGAGCTGGAAGCGCTGGGCCACGGCCGACAAGGAGCCGATCGAGAACTGGGTGTTCGGCCGCGTGACGATCCTTGGCGACGCCGCCCACCCCACCACCCAGTACATGGCCCAGGGCGCCTGCATGGCCATGGAAGACGCGGTGACCCTGGGCGAAGCCCTGCGCGTGACGAACAAGGACTGGGCCGCCGCGCTGGAGCTGTACCGCAAGAACCGCGTGGCGCGCACCGGCCGCATCGTGCTGAGCAGCCGCGAGATGGGCCGCATCTACCACGCCACCGGGGTGGAACGCCTGATCCGCAACCAGATGTGGAAGAACCGCCCGCAAGAGCGCTTCTACGACGCGATGGAGTGGCTGTACAGCTGGAACGTGAGCAACTGCCTGCAACAGGGCTGAAACGGAGACGAACATGCAAGAACTTGGCCGATTGGAAGACCTGCCGCAGGACTACCGCGACGAGCTGAAGGCGCTGAACCTGGTGCCGCTGTGGCCCAGCCTGCGCGGCGTGCTGCCGCCGCACGTGCCCACGCGCCAGACCCGCGCCACCCACTGGCCCTACGCCAGCTTGAAGCCCCTGCTGCTCAAGGCCGGTGAGCTGACCCCGATCGAAAAGGCCGAGCGCCGTGTGCTGGTGCTGGCCAACCCCGGCCACGGCCTGGAGAAGATGCAGGCCAGCGCCGCCATGTACCTGGGCATGCAGCTGCTGCTGCCCGGCGAATGGGCGCCCAGCCACCGCCACACCCCCAACGCCGTGCGCATGATCGTCGAAGGCGAAGGCGCCTACACCACGGTGGACGGCGAAAAGTGCCCGATGGCCCGCGGCGACCTGATCCTGACCCCCACCGGCCTGTGGCACGAGCACGGCCACGACGGCACCGAGCCCGTGGTGTGGCTGGACGTGCTGGACCTGCCGCTGGTGTACTACATGGAGGCCAGCTACCACCTCAACGGCGAGCGCCAGCAGGTCAACCCGGGCCGCGGCGACCGCGCCTGGACCCGTGCCGGCGTGGTGCCCACGACCGTGTTCCAGCGCAGCGACAAGCGTTACCCCATGCTGCGCTACCCCTGGGCCGACACCCGCGCCGCCCTGCTGGCCCTGGCCGACGACCAGCCGGCGCAGGAATGCGTGCAGGTCACCTACATCAACCCCGAAACCGGGGAAGACGCCGAGAACATCCTGGGCTTTTACGCCCTGATGCTCAAACCCGGCCAGACGCTGCGCCTGCCCGCGCGTTCGCCGGCCCAGGTGTTCCACCAGATCGAAGGCGGCACGCAAGTGACCGTGGACGGCGCCGGCCAGACCTTCACCCTGGCCGAGGCCGACACCTGCTGCGCCCCGGGCTACACCGCCGTCACCCTGAAGAACCTGAGCGCCGACCAGCCGGCCTTCGTTTTTATGGCCGACGAGTCGCCGCTGCACCGCAAACTGGGCGTGTACGAAGTCCGCGCCTGACCCCCTTTTTTTCCGGAAACACCATGACGCAATACCTGTTCAACCCGCCCGCCGTCCAGTCCCTACCCATCCGTGGCAAGACCGAGCGTTTCCCCATCAACCGCATCTTCTGCGTCGGCCGCAATTACCACGCCCACGCGGTGGAAATGGGCCGTCCGGTCGATAAAAGCGTCGAAAACGCTTTTTACTTCACCAAATCGCCGCAAACCCTGGTGGAAAGCGGCGCGACCGTGGCCTACCCGCCGCGCACCAGCAACTACCACTACGAGATGGAACTGGTGCTGGCCATCGGCAAGCCCGGCTTCCGCGTGAGCGAAGAAAACGCCCACGAACTGGTGTACGGCTACGCCGCCGGCCTGGACATGACCCGCCGCGACCTGCAGTTGGTGGCGCGCGACAAGGGCCGCCCCTGGGACACCGGCAAGGACATCGAAGAAGGCTCGGTCTGCTCCGAAATCGTGCCGATGGAAGGCGTGGTGGTCGAGCAGGGCGCCATCGCCCTGGAAGTCAATGGCGTGACCAAGCAGTCGTCCAACGTGGACAAGCTGATCTGGAACATCCGCGAAATCATCGCCGACCTGTCCACCTACTACCACCTGCAGCCCGGCGACCTGATCTACACCGGCACCCCCGAAGGCGTGGGCCCCGTGGTGGCGGGCGACCAGATCACCGGCCGCGTGGAAGGCATTGCCGAGATCGCGCTGACCGTCGGCCCGGCCGAGTGAGTCCCGCGATGAAGCTCTACAACTTCTGGCGCAGCGGCACCTCGCACCGGCTGCGCATCGCGCTCAACCTCAAGGGGCTGAGCACCGAGTACGTGGCCGTGCACCTGGGCAAGGAAGCGCACCTGACCGACACCTTCAAGGCGCTGAACCCGCAGCAGCTGGTGCCGGCCCTGGACACCGGTGAGCAGGTGCTGATCCAGTCGCCCGCCATCATCGAATGGCTGGAAGAGCAGTACCCCACGCCCGCGCTGCTGCCGGCCGACGCCGGCGGCCG
>NZ_JAAQQT010000607.1:0-17579 GCF_011742065.1 Aquabacterium sp. A08 | reverse complement strand
CACCACCTGCCGGTGCTGCAACAACAGCGCCCGGTGGGGGTGCTGGCCCTGGCCGACATCGTGCACCACGAATCGCGCCACGGGCTGTTCGTGGTCGGGCGCATCGGCCACGCCCAGGGCCTGGACGAGCTCGCCGCCCTGCAGCCCGAGGTGCGCGCCGTGTTCCTGCGCATGGTGCAGGAGGGTGGCAGCGCCCGGGTGATCGGACACACGCTGTCGGCCATTGGGCGCGCCTTCAAGCAGCGGCTGCTGGAGCTGGCCGAACAGGCGCTGGGTCCGCCGCCGGTGCCCTACTGTTTTCTGGCGCTGGGCTCCATGGCGCGGCAGGAGCAGGGCATGGTGACCGACCAGGACAACGCCCTGCTGCTGGACGACCGCTACGACCCGGCGCTGCACGGCGCCTACTTCGCCGAGCTGGCCACCTTCGTCTGCGACGGCCTGGCGCGTTGCGGCTACCCCCTGTGCAGCGGTGGCGTCATGGCCACCCACCCGCGCTGGCGCCAGCCGCGCCGGGTCTGGCAAGGCTACTTCGACGGCTGGATCACCCAGCCCACGCCCGAGGGGCTGCTGCACAGCAACATCTTCTTTGACCTGGACGGCGTGCACGGCCGCACCGAATGGGCCGACGCCCTGCGCCGCCACGTCGCGCGGCAGGCCCGGCAGCACCCGCGTTTCCTGGCCAGCATGGCGCGCAACGCCCTGCTGCGCACCCCGCCACTCGGCTTTTTCAAGGGCTTTGTGCTGGAGGCCGACGGCCGCCACAGCGCGGCCATCAACCTCAAGCGCCGGGGCACGGCGCCGCTGACCGACCTGATCCGCGTGCACGCGCTGGCCGTGGGCTCGGAGGCGCTCAACTCCTTCGAGCGGCTGGACGACGTGGTGCGCGCCCAGGTGCTGCCCCCGGGCCGCGGGCCGGACCTGCACGACGCGCTGGAATTCATCGCCGGGGTGCGGCTGCGCACCCAGGCCGACGACCTGCGCGCCGGCCGCGAGCCCGACAACAGCCTGGAGCCCGAACGCCTGTCGGACTTTGAACGCAAACGCCTGCGCGACGCCTTCACCGTGCTCAGCCACGCGCAGGACTACCTGAAGTACCGCCACGGCTCGGGCCGGGGCTGACGCGCCGGCCATGTTCCACGCCGGCCTGCTGCCCCGCCCCGAACCGCCCGCACCCGACTGGCCGGCCCGGCTGCGCGCACAGGCGGCCCACCTGCGCGACCCGCGGCTGCGCGCCTTCTGCGCGGCCGGCACCGTACCCGGCCACACCCCGCTGCGCGAGGTGCCGCTGCTGGCGCTGGACCTGGAAACCACCGGGCTGGACCCCGAGCGTGACGGCATCGTCAGCCTGGGCCTGGTGCCGCTGACGCTGGAGCGGGTGCAGGCCAGCGCCGCGCGCCACTGGTTGCTGCGGCCGCGCGTGCCGCTGGGCGACGCGGCGGTGACCGTCCACGGCATCACCCACCAGCAGATCGACCAGGCGCCCGACCTGGACGCGGTGCTGGGCGAGGTGCTGCAGGCCCTGGCCGGCCACGTGGTGGTGGTGCACTGCCGCGCGGTGGAGCGCGGCTTTCTGGACAGCGCGCTGCGCCGGCGGCTGGGCGAGACGCTGGACTTCCCGGTGATCGACACGATGGCGCTGGAGGCCCGCTGGCGCCGCACGCCCGTGCCGCTGTGGCGGCGCTGGCTCGGGCAGGCCCCGGCCCCGGTGTCGCTGCGGCTGGCCGCCTGCCGCGAGCGCTACGGCCTGCCGCGTTACCGCCTGCACCACGCCCTGACCGATGCGCTGGCCACCGCCGAACTGCTGCAGGCCCAGGTGGCGCACCACCTGTTGCCCGACACGCCGGTGCGCGAACTCTGGCTGTGAGGCATGACCCCCCACCCCCCTGAAAGGACGCCCGCATGACCCTGGAACTGCTGGGCGCGGCCGGCAAGAGCTTTCTGTTCGCCTTTGCCGCGCTGCTGCCCATCCTCAACCCCGCCGCCACCGCGCCCATCTTCCTGGGGCTGACCGAGGGCGCCTCGGCCGCCACCCGCGCCGCGCTGGCCCGGCGCATCGCCCGCAACATGGTGGCGCTGATGCTGGGCTCCATGGTGGTGGGCTCCTACGTGCTCGAATTCTTCGGCATTTCTCTGCCCATCGTGCGGGTGGGGGGCGGGCTGATCGTGGCCTCCATGGCCTGGCGGCTGCTCAACACCTCGCACGCCAGCGACGACAGCCGCACCGAACTGGCCGACGCCTTCACCCCCGACATGGCCCGCCGCCAGGCCTTTTACCCGCTGACCTTCCCGGTCAGTTGCGGGCCCGGCTCCATCGCGGCAGCCATCACCGTGGGCGTGTCCCTGGCCGACGAACGGCTGGCCCTGTCGCTGGCCCGCATGGGCGGCGGGGCGCTGGCACTGCTGGCCATCGGCGTGCTGCTCTACCTGGCGTTCCGCTACGCGCAGCGGCTGCTGCGGCCGCTGGGCGACGCGGGCAGCGTCATCTTCCTGCGGCTGTCGGCCTTCATCCTGTTGTGCCTGGGGGTGCAGATCGTGTGGGAAGGGGTGCGCGAGCTGCTGCTGGGCGTGCTCGCCGCGGCCTGACGGCGCCCCGGCTGCAGTACAGTTGAGGGCTTTTTTCTGTCACACCCCTCCCTCACACCCGCCATGAAATTCCTGCGCTTTTCCGACATCTGCGCCAGCGGCCAAGCCACTGGCAAACGCGTCTTCATCCGTGCCGACCTGAACGTGCCGCAAGACGACGATGGCAACATCTCCGAGGACACGCGCATCCGCGCCTCGCTGCCGGCCATCCAGATGGCGCTGGACGCCGGTGCCGCGGTGATGGTGACCTCGCACCTGGGCCGCCCGACCGAGGGCGAATTCAAGCCGGAAGACACGCTGGCCCCGGTGGCCCAGCGCCTGAGCGAGTTGCTGGGCCGCGAGGTGCCGCTGGTGCAGAACTGGGTGGACGGCGGCTTCGCCGTGGCCCCGGGCCAGGTGGTGCTGCTGGAGAACTGCCGCCTGAACGTGGGCGAGAAAAAGAACAAGCCCGAACTGGCCGCCAAGCTGGGCGCGCTGTGCGACGTGTTCGTGCACGACGCCTTCGGCACCGCCCACCGCGCCGAGGCCACCACCTACGGCATCGCCGAAACCGCGCCCATCGCCTGCGCCGGCCCGCTGCTGGCGGCCGAGATGGACGCCATCACGAAAGCCCTGGAAAACCCGGCGCGCCCGCTGGTGGCCATCGTCGGCGGCTCCAAGGTCAGCACCAAGCTGTCCATCCTGAAAACCCTGGCCGGCAAGGTGGACCAGCTGATCGTGGGCGGCGGCATCGCCAACACCTTCCTGCTGGCCGCGGGCAAGCGCATCGGCGATTCGCTGGCCGAACCGGAAATGGTGCGCGAAGCCCAGCAGGTGATGGACATCATGAAGGAACGCGGCGCCGAGGTGCCGCTGCCGGTGGACGTGGTGGTGGCCGACGAGGTGTCGGCGCTGGCGCGCGCCAACCGCATCGCGGTGGACGACGTGGCCCCGCACGACCGCATCCTGGACGTGGGCCCGAAAACCTCGGCCAAGCTGACCGAGATCATCGCCCACGCCGGCACCATCGTCTGGAACGGCCCGGTGGGCGTGTTCGAGTACCCGCAGTTCGCCGGCGGCACCAAGATGATGGCCTCGGCCATCGCCCACTCCGAGGCGTTTTCCATCGCCGGCGGCGGCGACACCCTGGCCGCCATCGCCAAGTACCACATCACCGACGAGGTGGACTACATCAGCACCGGCGGCGGCGCCTTCCTGGAGGTGCTGGAGGGCAAGACCCTGCCGGCCTTCGAGGTGCTGGCCAAGCGCGCCTGACGCGCCGCCCGCCCCGCAGCCACCGCGCGCCGGCACCCGCCGGGCGCGGTTTTTTTGCGCCCGGCGTGGCAGGCGCTCAGGCGGGCAGGGTGAGCAGCGGCAGGTCGTGCGCGGTGGCCAGCCGGTCGAGCTGGGCGCGGGTTTGGCGCGCCACGAAAGCGGCCACCGCGTCGTGGGTGGCGGGCAGCAGGCAGGCCTCGGGGGTGAGCGGCCCCAGGCCAAAGGCCCGGCCCAGGCCGGCAGCAAAGTGCGGCTCCAGCGCGGCCAGCGCCACCCGGCCGTTCTTGCAGGGGTACACGCGGTAGCCGGCGTGGGCGCCGCCCAGCAACTGGCCGGGCGCAGTCAGGCCCCAGTGGCGCGGCAGGGCCAGCCAGCGCGCGGCCTCCGACAATGCCACCTCCAGGCGGACGCCCTTGCCGCTGGCGCGCTGCGCCAGCACCGCCTGCAGCACCGCTTCCGACGCGGCCAGGGCGCCGGCCATGTCGGCCAGCAGGCTGGGCGGCACGGCCAGGTCGGCCACCAGACCGACCTCGGCCTGGTAGGTCAGGTCGTGGCCCGGTTCCTCGGCGCGGGCGCCAGGCGCACCGACGATGGTCACCAGCGACAGCGCCGGGTGGGCGCGCTTGAGGGACTTGGCGTCCAGGCCCAGCTTGGTCAGGGCCGAGGGACGGAAGGAGGTGAGCAGCACATCGGCCTGGGCGAGCAGCTTGTGCAGCTTGGCCTGGCCGGCGGCGGCCTTGAGGTCCAGCGTCACCGCCTTCAGCCCGGCTGACAGGTCGGCGAAAGCGGCCGGGCTGTACAGGCGCATGGGGTCGCCGGCGGGCGGGTCGACCTTGGTGCAGCGGGCGCCCATGGCGCGCAAACGCCACAGCGCGGCCGGGCCGGGCAGGTTCAGCGCCAGGCTGACGATGCGCACCCCTTGCAGGGGCTTGACGGAAAACTTCAAGGGCATGGGAGTGGGTCGGGGGCTGTGAAGAATATTCATTGTCGCGCAGGCGAATTGCGCCGGGTGTCGCGGCCGAAGCTGAAATAATGGGCCTTCGCCCCCGGCGCTGCCCCGCGCCCCCCACCCGGAGACCCCCTGCATGTCCTTGCGCGCCACCAAGATCGTTGCCACCCTGGGCCCCGCCTCCAGCGAGCCCGCCATCCTCGAAGCCATGGTGCGCGCCGGGGTGGACGTGGTGCGGCTGAATTTTTCCCACGGCAGCGCGCAGGACCACATCGACCGCGCCGAACGGGTGCGGGCCGCGGCGCAGCGCGCCGGCCGCGAGGTCGCCATCATGGCCGACCTGCAGGGCCCGAAAATCCGCGTCGGCAAGTTCGCCGAAGGCCGGGTGCAGCTGCACGAGGGCGCGCCCTTTGTGCTGGACGCCGCCCGCACCACACCCGGCGACGCGCAGGGCGTGGGCCTGGACTACAAGGAACTGCCGCGCGACGTGAAGGCCGGCGACACGCTGCTGCTCAACGACGGCCTGATCGTGCTGACCGTGACGCGGGTGGCCGGTGCGGCGGTGCACACCACGGTGGCCATCGGCGGCGAGCTGTCGAACAACAAGGGCATCAACAAGCAGGGCGGCGGGCTGACCGCGCCGGCCCTGACCGACAAGGACATGGCCGACATCCAGACCGCCATGGCCCTGCGCGCCGACTACGTGGCGGTGAGCTTCCCCAAAACCGCCACCGACATGGCGCTGGCGCGCCAGCTCTGCCACGCCGCCTGCCCGCCGGGGCACAAGCCGGGGCTGATCGCCAAGATCGAGCGCGCCGAGGCCATCCCCGAGCTGGAGAACATCCTGCGCGCGTCCGACGGCATCATGGTGGCGCGCGGCGACCTGGCGGTGGAGGTGGGCCACGCCGCCGTGCCGGCGCTGCAAAAGCGCATGATCCGGCTGGCGCGCGAGCACGACAAGGTGGTCATCACCGCCACGCAGATGATGGAGAGCATGATCCAGGCGCCGGTGCCCACCCGCGCCGAGGTGAGCGACGTGGCCAACGCGGTGCTGGACGGCACCGACGCGGTGATGCTGAGCGCCGAGACCGCCGCCGGCAAGTACCCGCTGCAGACGGTGCAGGAGATGGCGCGCATCTGCGAGGCCGCCGAGGCCGCCGACCACCACGAGCTGGAATCCGATTTTCTGGGCAAGACCTTCGAGCGCATCGACCAGTCCATCGCCATGGGCGCGCTGTTCACCGCCTCGCACCTGGGGGCCAAGGCCATCGTCGCGCTGACCGACTCGGGCTCCACCGCGCTGTGGATGAGCCGGCACAAGGTGCACCTGCCGATTTACGCGGTCACCTCCAAGCTGGCGGCGCAGCGCCGCATGGCGCTGTACCGCAACGTGGTGCCGCTGCTGATGGACACCAGCGCCGACCGCGACACCGCCCTGGCCCAGGCCGAGGCCCACCTGCGGGCGCGCGGCATCGTGCAGCCGGGCGACGTCTACGCCATCACCTGCGGCGAACCCATGGGCACGCCCGGCGGCACCAACATGCTCAAGATCTGCCGGGTGGCGCCGTGACCGTTTTCACGCCGCCCCCGCAGCGCGCCGCCTGGCAGCGCCTGCAGGCGCTGGCCCAGGCGGGCGTGCCGCACCTGCGCGAACTGCTGGCGCCGGGCCAGGCCGCCCGCCACGCCGCCCTGCAGTGGCAGGCCGCCGGCCTGCGGCTGGACGCCAGCCGCCAGGCCGTGACGCCCGAGGTGCTGGACGCCCTGCTGGCCCTGGCCGACGAGTCCGGCGTCTTGGCGCTGGCCGAGGCGCAGCGGCGTGGCGAGGCGATCAACGCCACCGAAGGCCGGGCCGCGCTGCACGTGGCGCTGCGCGGCGGCGGCTGGGCCGACCCGCCCTGGGGCGGCGCCGTGGCGCAGGCGGTGCAGGCCGAGCTCGACCGCTTCCTCGACGCCGCCGAACGCCTGCGCGACGGCCGCTGGCGCGGCCACCGCGGCGCGCGCATCACCGACGTGGTCAACATCGGCATCGGTGGCTCCGACCTGGGGCCGCGCATGGCGGTGCAGGCGCTGGACGCCCACGTGGACCCGGCGGTGCGGGTGCACTTCGTTTCCAACCCCGACGCCTGGTCGTTGCACAGCGAACTGCGCCGCCTGCGCCCGGACCACACCGTCTTCGTGGTGCAGAGCAAGACCTTCACCACCCAGGAAACCATGACGCTGGCGGCTTCGGCCCGGCGCTGGCTGGCCGATGGCGGCCTGGCAACCGCCGAGCAACAGACACCGCACCTGATCGCGGTCACCGCCGCGCCCGCCGTGTCGGCCGCGCAGGGCTACGCGCCGGCCCACACCTTCGGCTTCTGGGACTGGGTGGGCGGGCGCTACTCGGTCTGGTCGGCCATCGGGCTGCCGCTGGCGGTGGCGATTGGCGCGGCGAACTTCCGCGAATTCCTGGCCGGCGCCCACGCCATGGACCGGCACTTCTGGGAAGCCCCACCCGCGCGCAACCTGCCGCTGGTGCTGGCGCTGCTGGGCGTGTGGAACCGCAACTTCCTGGGCTGCCCCACCCACCTGGTCGCGGCCTACGCCGGCCGGCTGTTCCACTTCGCGCGCTACCTGCAGCAGCTCGACATGGAATCCAACGGCAAGTCCACCCACGTGGACGGGCAGCCGGTGCAGGTGGCCACCGGCCCCATCGTCTGGGGCGGGCTGGGCATCGAAGGGCAGCACGCCTACTTCCAGCTGTTGCACCAGGGCCAGCACCGGGTGCCGGTGGATTTCATCGGCGTCGACACCGAGGACACCCCGCTGCCCCTGGCCCACGAACACCACCGGGTGGTGCTGCTCAACCTGCGCGCCCAGGCCGACGCTCTGGCCCTGGGCCGGCCCGAGGCCGACACCCTGGCCCTGCTGGAACGCAGCGGCCTGGACCCGGCCCAGGTGCAGGCCTTGCTGCCGCACCGCACCTTCCGCGGCAACGTGCCCAGCAACACCCTGTGGCTGCCGGCGCTCACCCCGCACAGCCTGGGCGCGCTGACCGCGCTGTACGAACACAAGGTGTTCTGCCAGGCCGCGCTCTGGGGCATCCACCCCTACGACCAGTGGGGCGTGGAACTGGGCAAGACCCTGGCCCAGGCGCTGGAACGCCAGGGCGCCGCGCCCGCCTGACCCCCGCCACGCACCACCCTTTTCGCCCCCCACCCACCCGCACCGCCATGGCCCGCCACCCCTCCGACTCGCCCGACAAGGACCAGCCCCTGATCGACGACATCCGCCTGCTCGGCCGCCTGTTGGGCGACGTGATCCGCGCCCACGAGGGCGTGGCGGTGTACGAACTGATCGAGCAGATCCGCCAGCTCTCGGTGGCCTACCGCCGCCAGGCCGACCACGCCGCCGACAAGCAGCTCAAGAAGCTGCTCAAAGGCCTTTCGGACGACCAGGCGGTCAGCGTGATCCGCGCCTTCACCTACTTCAGCCACCTGGCCAACCTGGCCGAGGACCGGCACCACATCCGCCGCCGCGCGGTGCACGAGCGCGCCGGCCATGTGCAAGAAGGCAGCCTGGCCCACACCTGGGCCCGCATGCGCGACGCCGGGGTGGACGCCGACACCATCGCCCGCACCCTGGCCCACGGCCACCTGTCGCCCGTGCTCACCGCCCACCCGACCGAGGTGCAGCGCAAGAGCATCCTGGACGCCGAGCGCGACATCGCCCGCCTGCTGGCCGAGCGCGACGCCGTGGTGCAGGCCGCCGGCGGCGCCCGCCCCGGCGACGGGCTGCTGGCGCGCGAACTGGCCGCCAACGAAGCGCAGATGCTGGCCCGCGTGACGCAGCTGTGGCACACCCGGCTGCTGCGCTTCACCAAGCTCACCGTGGCCGACGAGATCGAGAACGCGCTCACCTACTACCAGAGCACCTTCCTGCCCGAAATCCCGCGCCTGTACCGCCAGATCGAACAGGCGCTGGACGGCCGCCCGGTGGCGCCCTTCCTGCGCATGGGCCAGTGGATCGGGGGCGACCGCGACGGCAACCCCAACGTCACCGCCGACACCCTGCGCCACGCGCTGCAACAGCAGGCCGACCGGGTGCTGCGCCACCTGCTGACCGAGGTGCACCGCCTGGGGGCGGAACTGTCGCTGTCGGCCATGCTGCTGCCGGTGCCGCCGGCCATGCAGGCGCTGGCCGAGCGCTCGCCCGACACCAACGCCCACCGCCAGGACGAGCCCTACCGCCGCGCGCTCACCGGCGTTTACGCGCGCCTGGCCGCCACGCTGCATGCACTCACCGGCGGCGAAGCCGCGCGCCACGCCGTGGCCCCGCAAAACCCCTACGCCAGCGCCGACGAGCTGCTGGCCGACCTGCGCACCATCGACGCCTCGCTGAAGGAACAGCGCTGCGAAGCCCTGGCCCAGCACCGGCTCAAGCCCCTCATCCGCACGGTGGAGGTGTTCGGCTTCCACCTGGCCACGGTGGACCTGCGCCAGAGCTCCGACCAGCACGAACTGGCCGTGGCCGACCTGCTGGCCCACGCCCGCATCGAGCCCGACTACAGCGCCCTGGGCGAAGACGCCAAGCAGCAACTGCTGCTGCGCCTGCTCAACGACGCGCGCCCGCTGCGCGTGCCCGGCGCCCCCTACACCGCCCACACCCTGAGCGAGCTGGCCATCTTCCAGACCGCGCGCGAGCTGCGCGAGCGCTTTGGCGCCGCCTGCATCCGCCACGCCATCATCAGCCACACCGAAACGGTGAGCGACCTGCTGGAGGTGCTGCTGCTGCAAAAGGAAGTGGGCCTGGTGCGCGGCACCCTGGACCACGACGCGGTGGCCGACCTGATCGTGGTGCCGCTGTTCGAGACCATCGAAGACCTGCGCAATGCGGCCGGCATCATGGACGCGTTCTACCGCCTGCCCGGCATCGCAGGCCTGGTGCTGCGCGGTGGTCCCAACCAGTACCACGAACAGGACGTGATGCTGGGCTATTCGGACAGCAACAAGGACGGTGGCATCTTCACCAGCAACTGGGAGCTGTACCGCGCCGAAACCGCGCTGGTGGCGCTGTTTGACGAACTCTCGCGCGAGCTGGGCCAGCCGGTGCAGTTGCGCATGTTCCACGGCCGCGGCGGCACGGTGGGCCGGGGCGGCGGCCCCAGCTACCAGGCCATCCTGGCGCAGCCGGCCGGCACCGTGCGCGGCCAGATCCGCCTGACCGAACAGGGCGAGGTCATCGGCTCCAAGTACGCCAACCCCGACATTGGCCGGCGCAACCTGGAAACCCTGGTGGCCGCCACGCTGGAAGCCACGCTGCTGCCGCCGGCCAAGCCGATCCCGGCCAAGTACCTGGAGGCAGCGGCCGAACTGTCGCAGGCCAGCATGGACGCCTACCGCGCCCTGGTCTACGAAACCCCGGGCTTCACCGACTACTTCTTCAGCGCCACGCCGATCCGCGAAATCGCCGAACTCAACATCGGCTCGCGCCCGGCGTCGCGCAAGGCCACGCAACGCATCGAAGACCTGCGGGCCATTCCCTGGGGCTTCAGTTGGGGCCAGTGCCGTCTGACGCTGCCCGGCTGGTACGGCTTGGGCAGCGCGGTGGCGCAGATGCAGGCCCGCCTGGGCGAAGCCGAAGCGCTCAAGCTGCTGCAGCAGATGCACAAGAAGTGGCCCTTCTTCAGCACCCTGTTGTCCAACCTGGACATGGTGCTGGCCAAGAGCGACCTGTCGCTGGGCCGGCGCTACGCCGACCTGGTGCCCGACGCCAAGCTGCGCAAGCGGGTGTTTGCCGCCATCGAAGCCGAATGGCAGCGCACCCAGGACGCCCTGACGCTGATCACCGGCGCCGAGGAGCGACTGGCCAGCAACCGGGCCCTGGCGCGCTCCATCGCGCACCGCTTCCCCTACATCGACCCGCTGCACCACCTGCAGGTGGAACTGATCGGGCGCTACCGCGCCGGCAGCGACACCGAACGGGTCAAGCGCGGCATCCACCTGTCCATCAACGGCATTGCGGCGGGGCTGCGCAACACCGGTTGATCCCTACGGCCCCCCGGCCCCCCGGCACGCCGGTGCGCGGCTGGGGGTGGCCGGCTAAAATCGCCGGCAGACCATTTCTGTACTGTTGTTTCCAGGGGATCATCCATGGCGCTCGTTTCCATGCGCGAACTGCTCGACCACGCCGCCGAGCACGGCTACGGCATTCCGGCCTTCAACGTCAACAACCTGGAACAGGTGCAGGCCGTGATGGAGGCCGCCAAAGAAGTGGGCGCCCCCGTCATCCTGCAGGCCAGCGCCGGCGCGCGCAAGTACGCGGGCGAACCCTTCATCAAGCACCTGGTGCAGGCCGCCTGCGAGGCCTACCCGCAGATCCCGGTGGTGATGCACCAGGACCACGGCCAGAGCCCGGCGGTGTGCCAGGGCGCCATCGACCTGGGCTTCAGCTCGGTGATGATGGACGGCTCGCTCAAGGAAGACGGCAAGACCCCCGCCAGCTTCGAATACAACGTGGACGTGACCCGCCGCGTGGTGGAGATGGCGCACAAGGTGGGGGTGTCGGTGGAAGGCGAGCTGGGCTGCCTGGGCAACCTGGAAACCGGCGAAGCCGGCGAGGAAGACGGCATTGGCGCCGAAGGCAAGCTGGACCACAGCCAGATGCTGACCGACCCCGAAGAAGCCGCCGTGTTCGTCAAGGCCACCGGACTGGACGCGCTGGCCATCGCCATCGGCACCAGCCACGGCGCCTACAAGTTCAGCCGCAAGCCCACCGGCGACATCCTGGCCATTTCCCGCGTCAAGGAAATCCACGCCCGCATCCCCAACACCCATTTGGTGATGCACGGTTCCTCCAGCGTGCCGCAGGAACTGCTGGCGCTCATCAACCAGTACGGCGGCCAGATGAAGGAAACCTACGGCGTGCCGGTGGAAGAGATCCAGGAAGCCATCAAGTTCGGCGTGCGCAAGGTGAACATCGACACCGACATCCGCCTGGCCATGACCGCCGCGGTGCGCAAGTTCCTGGTGGAAAACCCCGACAAGTTCGACGCCCGCGAATGGCTCAAGCCCGCGCGCGCCGCCGCCCAGGCCATTTGCAAGCAGCGCTACCTGGAATTCGGCTGCGAAGGCCAGGCCGGCAAGATCAAAGGCTATTCCCTGAGCGAAGTGGCCACAAAGTACGCGCTTGGGGAACTGGCGCAGGTGGTGAACTGAGGCGCCCTGCGCGCTGCCAGCACCCAAGCCGCCTTCAGGGCGGCTTTTTTACACCACCGCCAGTTTGAGTTGACCCACCCGCTGCAAGTCCACGCGCTGACGTGCTTGCCAGAGGTCGTGGGCATCCTGCATGGCCAGCCAGCTTTCGGCCGAACGGCCGATGGCTTTGGACAGCCGCAAGGCCATATCTGGCGTCACGCGGCTGGTGCCTTTGAGCACGCGGCCCAGCGTGGACGGCGCCACATCCAGTTGCTGTGCGAGTTCGCGTCCGCTGATGCCGTTCGGCTCCAGATAAATGCCGGCGATGAACTCACCGGGGTGGGGCGGGTTGTGCATGCTCATCAGTGGTAATCCTCGTAATCCAGCACAAAAGCGTGACCGTCGTGGAACTCAAAGGTCATGCGCCAGTTACCGTTGACCGTGACTGACCAGCGCCCCTGCATCTCGCCCTTGAGCGGGTGCAGGCGAAAACCGGGGATGTCCATGTCCTCTACCGTTTGTGCCGTGTCCAGCGCCGCCAGTTGCAAGCGCAGCCGTTTGGCGTGGCTGGCCTGAACACCTGAGGCGCTCCCCGTTTCGAAAAACCTGCGCAGGCCTTTGTGCCTGAACGATTTGATCATGCACGCCAATGTAGCATGTTGCGCAACGCGCATCAATTGTCGCAACGGATTTCCCTTGCGGGGCACTGGCGCAGGTGGTGAACTGAAGCGTGTGAGCCGTATTTTTCGAAATGCGGCTCATGAACCCCTTCCCGAAGTGGATTTGGCAGCACCCCGACTGGCCTCGGCTGGTGGTGGATGCCCAGCAGGTGGCGCCCGCGCTGGCGCATGCCCACCGTTGTTACGGTGTCGTGGAAGGCAAAGTGGCCAGCATAGGCCTGGGCAGCACCCACACCATCGTTCTGAACGCCTTCGCGGATGAGGTGGTGGCGACCGCCGAGATCGAAGGGCAGCACCTGCCGCTGGAGGTCGTGCGTTCGTCGGTGATGCAGCGCCTGGGTCTGGCCGACCAAGGTCCCCACGACCGGCACGTAGAGGGTTTGGTCGCAGTGCTCGGCGACGCCACCACGGCGTTCGACCAAGCGCTGGATGAGGAACGGCTGTGCCGCTGGCAATCGGCGCTGTTTCCGGGCGGCACCTCGGGCCTTCAACGCATTGCGGTCGGTCGCTACCGCGACCACACCGACCCGATGCAAATCGTCAGTGGCACGCCGGGGCGGGAAGTGGTGCATTACGAGGCCCCCCCTCCCACCAAGTGCGCGAACACATGACCCGGTTTCTGGCCTGGTTTGCCGCTACCACGCCCCCCGCGGGCCCAACATCGGTGGATGGCCTCGTCCGGGCCGCCATCGCCCACCTGTGGTTCGATAGCATCCACCCGTTCGAGGACGGCAATGGCCGAATCGGGCGGGCCATTGTGGACATGGCCCTGGCACAACACCTGCAACAGCCACAAAGGCTGTGCAGCCTGTCGCGCCAACTGCTGGCCTCGCGACAAGCGTATCACGACGCCCTGAACCAGGCACAGCGCGGCGGCTGCGACATCACCCACTGGGTGCGATGGTTTGCCGGCCAATGGGCCTTGGCCTGCCAGGCCACGAGCGGCGTCATCGATCAGGCCATGCTGAAGCGCCGCTTTTGGGAAACCCATGCCGGCCAGCCCCTGCACGTGCGGCAGCGCAAGGTTTTGCAACGGCTGCTGGACGACGGCGACGGCGGCTTCCTGGGTGGCCTGAACGCCGAGAAGTACATAAAGATGACCGGCGTTTCCAAAGCCACGGCTACCCGCGACCTGACGCACATGGTCAGCGCCGGGCAACTGCGCAGCCACGGAACAGGCAAAGCGGTGCGTTACTGCATCAACGTGCCGGAGTGGACGCACGGGGTGACTTGATCGCCCACGCCACGCCAGGGCCTGTGCGTCAACCGACCTTCCGCTCTTTGCCCATAATGCAGGGGAGCGCGACACAGATCGCGCCACACCACACACGCCAGGGAGGGGCCGTTGATACTGAAAAACGCCGACGACCATTCGTCGCAACTCGGGCAGCTGGAACAACGGCTGACCGACCGCACGCTGAATGCCGCGCAGAGGCAGTGGCTCACGGACGAGCTGTTTCGGCTGCGCATGGGCATTCAGGGCGAACGCGACGCCGCGTTTTACCTGAACAGCCATTTCAAGGACTCGGAAAACCATGTGGTCATCCACGACCTGCGGGTGGAGGTGGATGGCGATGTGGCGCAGATCGACCACCTGGTGTTCTACCGGGCCGGTGGCATTTACCTGTTCGAGACGAAAAACTACGGCGGCAGCCTGCTGATCAACGACCACGGCGAGTTCACCGCAGATTACGGCCGGGTGCGGTACGGCATTCCGTCACCCATCGAGCAAAGCCGCCGGCACGAACGGGTGCTGCACAAACTGCTGGACCGGCTGGACATTGGCGGCCGCACCCAGCGCCAACTGGAGATGCACCACCTGGTGCTGGTCCACCCCAAAGCCATCATCAAACGCCCGGCCGAAAAGGTGTTCAGCACCCACAACGTGATGAAGGCCGACCAGTTCCCCGCCTGGCACAAAAAACGCACCGACCACATTGGCACGCTCGAAATCTTTTCACTGCTGGCGAACATGCGCAGCGTGGACACCCTGCGCGAATGGGGCGAAAAGTTGGTCCGGCAACACCGGCCGGCGCCGCTGAGACCGTTGCCTGAGCATTTGTTTCCCGCAGCACCACCGGCGCCAAGCTCCATGCAGCCCGCCGTGCCGGCTTCAGCACCTACAGACAGTGCCCAACTGGCCCGAAAGCTGGTGTGCGCCGAATGTGGCGCCCGGATCACCTTCGCGGAAGGCAAGTTCTGCTGGGGCAACGAACGGCGGTTTGGGGGGTTGCAGTATTGCCGGGAACATCAGGCGCGGTTTCGGTGACGCCCGGAATCGGCCATAAGCGGACACCCAGGATTGATGCCGAAAGCAGTCGCTAAATGCCCCTTTAGGGGGCTATTCCAGGTTAGCGGCGTTCCCTAGAATGCCCAACTATTGGGAATCGCCAACGTCTCCCACTCCTTTCAAACGCTAAGCCTGTAAAAAATGCAAACACCGTTCCTTGGCCTTGAGTTGAAAGACTGGGCAACCATAGTCGCCGCCCTCCTAGGGCCTATTCTTGCGGTGCAGGCTCAAAAGGCCGTCGAGTCGTTCCGAGAGAAACAACGGCGAAAAGCATTTCTGTTTGAGCAACTGATGGCGACTCGGGCCGCGCGACTTGCACCTGAGCATGTGCGCGCCCTGAACATGGTTGATCTCGTCTTCTATGGTGAGAGGGCGTTTGGTATTCAGCGTAGATCGGCAAAGGAGCAACGTGTCCTTGACGCTTGGAAAGAATATCACGATCACCTCAACAACAAAGTCGATGACGCCCAAATTTCTCTCTGGGTGGCTCAAGGCGATGAACTCTTTACGAACTTGCTCTACGCCGTTGCGCAGGATCTCGGCTTCAAGTTTGACCGGGTTCAGCTTAAACGCGGCGCGTATTCGCCCGTAGCCCACGGCGAAATCGAAGCCGAGCAAACAGAGCTGCGTAAGGCGGCCTTGTCATTGGTAACAGGCAAACACGCTCTCAAGATGAATGTCGTCGGTTTCCCTGTAGATGAAGAGGCTCTGGCAATTAACAAGGCGGCTATTCAGAACATTGGAAAGGCGCTGGAAACAGGTGTCCTTCAAGTCGAGGTGAAGCCGAAAGACTAACCCTGCGGTCCACCGTACGCTGCACGATAAAGCCGGGCGGCGCCGGTAACCTCTTCGTCGGGCGTCCGTTTTCTAATTCCCCGACCATCCGCTTAGGGCCGTAATCTGCCATTCGCGGCACTCACAACCCCATCTCCCCACACCAACTCTCCCCCATCCCCCGCCGAACCGCGTCCGCATCGTCGGTGGACGCCAGCAGCACATGCAGCTTGGCAAACGCGGCCTCGGGCGTCATGTCGCCGGCCGGCACCGCGCCCAGCGCGCCCAGCGCCGAGCCGGTGGCGTACGCGCCCTGCTGCACGCTGCCGTGCAGGCACTGGGTGACGTTGACCAGCACCACCCCGCGCGCCGCCGCGCGCGCCAGCGCCGCCATAAAACCTTGGTGGTTGGCCGGCACGTTGCCCGCGCCGTAGCTGAGCAGCACCAGGCCGCGCACGCCCGGGGGGGCCAGCAGGGCGTCCACGGCCGCACCGCTCATGCCAGGGTGCAGCGCCAGCACGGCCACGGCTTCGTCGTCAAAGGTGGGCACGGCAAACCGGCGCGGGCCGGTGGCGGGCCACAGGCGGTCGCGGTGCAGGTGAATGTCGATGCCCAGTTCCGCCAGGGGCAGGGCGTTGGGCGCCTCGAAAGCATCGAATTGGGCGGTGGCCAGCTTGCGGGCGCGGTTGCCGCGCAGCAGATGGCGGCCAAAGCACAGAGTCACCTCGCGCAGTGCGGGCAGGGCGGCCAGGCGCAGGGCGTTTTCGACGTTGCCCAGGCCGTCGCTGCGCGGTTCGCTCATGGGAATTTGCGAGCCGGTGAACACCACCGGCTTGTCCAGCCCGCGCAGCAGGAAGGACAGGGCCGACGCGCTCCAGGCCATGGTGTCGGTGCCGTGCAGCAGCACAAAGCCGTCGTAGCGGTCCCAGTGGTCCACCAGGGCCTGGGCCATCACGGCCCAGTCGCGGGGGCGCAGTTCGGCGCTGTCGATCGGGTCCAG
Organism: Aquabacterium sp. A08; assembly: GCF_011742065.1. NCBI lineage: Bacteria > Pseudomonadati > Pseudomonadota > Betaproteobacteria > Burkholderiales > Sphaerotilaceae > Aquabacterium > Aquabacterium sp. A08. The sequence continues at coordinate 874 of NZ_JAAQQT010000607.1, read as the reverse complement.
CTCCCGCACGTCGAAGGCGGGCAGGCCCTGACCGCCGGTGGCGTGCAGCGCCTGGCGCAGCCGTTCGGGAAAGCCCGGCGCGGGCCGGTAGCCCTGGGGCGACGCCACCATGCCGATGGTGCCCCCCACGTGCAACACCAGAACGCGGCCCGTGCCCGTCACGCCCGGTCCTCCCGGCTCAGGCGCCACGGCGGGCGGTTTGGGCCACGCGCTCGGCGTCGGCGGGCTCGAGCACCCAGGCCTGGCGGTCCACGCCCAGGTCGGCAAAGCGGGTGGCGTCAAACACCGGCTCGGGCACGCCGGCGGCCACCTGCTCGTCGTAGTCGCGCATCAGGCGCAGGCCTTGTTTGAACAGCATGGCCAGGGCAAACAGGTTGGCCAGGGCCAGAAAGCCCATGGTCACGTCGGCAAAGGCGAAGGCGGTGCCCAGGTCGGTGGTGGCGCCCCAGCCGCACAGGGCGATCACCACCAGGCGGTACAGCACCAGCACGCCCCGGTTCTCGCCGGTGAAGAAGCTCAGGCTGTTTTCGCCGAGGTAGTAGTTGTAAACCATGGTGGTGAAGCCAAACAGCATCAGCGCCACGCTCACGAACACGCGGCCCCATTCGCCCACGATGTTGGCCAGCGAAGCCTGCGTCAGCGCGACGCCGCCCAGTTCGGTGGCCATGCCGGGCTGGTACACGCCGCTGAGCAGCACGATGAAAGCGGTGCAGGAGCATATCACCAGGGTGTCGATGAACACCGAGAACGCCTGCACAATGCCCTGGCTGGCCGGGTGCGGCACGTAGGCCACGGCCGCCACGTTGGGCGCGCTGCCCAGGCCGGCCTCGTTCGAGAACAGCCCGCGCTTGACGCCCATGAGGATGGCCGCGCC
>NZ_JAAQQT010000606.1:0-13993 GCF_011742065.1 Aquabacterium sp. A08 | reverse complement strand
GGTGGGCTCCTTCAACGCGGACGTTGAGCCTGGGCTTCGATTTCGGCTTGAAGGAGGCGTCTGCGGTATTCGATAGGTTGTTCGCACGGGGCGTCTGTGTGATACCAGGCCATGCTGGGGTGCGGTTGATGTGGGTGAGCGCCTGGACAGGCTGGCGACGGGTGCGCGCAAACCATTGCTCAGGCCGTCGGACGTGCAGGGGAATTGTCCCTTTCCCCGTTTGGGAGATATCCAGGACAAGGAATGCACCCACACCGAACCGGCACAAACTGGACCCAGCCATCGTGAACAGAGTAGGATTTACGTAGGCATTTGAGGGGCACAGCACCGTATTCTTCAACCAAATGCATGACTTGGAGCCATGTCTTGCAAACATCCCGCTTCGGACGCCAGGCCTGCACCGGGCGTTGATCCCGTCGACCACTTGCATCTGCTCGAAAGCCTGCGCGAGGTGGTTTGGGCACTCGATGTGGACAGCCTGAAATTCCAGTACGTCAGCCCCCACGTCCACCACATGCTCGGATACCCCCCAGGACAGGTCATGGAGCAAACACTCGGTGCATGGCTGCCGCCCACTCAGCGCGAACAGACGCTCGAACTTGTGCGAACCAGGGCCCAGGCGTTCAGGTCGGGGCGCATCAACGAAGACACCCACTTTATCGATGAGATCGAACAGCTCAAGTCGGACGGAACGCCGCTGTGGACCGAGGTGCTGACCAACTTCCGGCACCATGCCGACAGTGACCGCCTGATGATGTACGGCACCACCCGAGACATCGACGCCCGCAAGCGCTACGAACAGGCGCTCTTGTCCGCCCAGACCGAAACCGAGCGCATCAACCAGGCCTTGAAGGAGGCCAACGACGAACTGGTCCGGATGGCCGCCCTGGCCCAGCAGCAGGTCGAGCGGGAACGCAGCCAGCGCGAAGAGCAAGAAAAGCTGTTCGCCATGTTGGCGCACGAGCTCAAGACGCCGTTGGCCGCCATCGGCATGCTGGCCGAGACGGTCCAGCGCCAGGACGGCGCCGAGATCAGCCGCGCGGTTCGCGACATGAACGACGTCATTGAGCGGTGCATCCAGTCGGGACAGCTGGGCGACAACCGCCTCCTGCCTCGGCTGGAGGCGTGCGACGCTGTGGCGCTGGTGCAGCGCGCGATCACGGAAAGCCGGTGGCACGCCCGGCTGGACCTGACGTGCGAGGCAGCATCCCCGCCCTTGAACAGTGACCCACCCATGCTGCGCACGATCCTGGACAACCTGATCGACAACGCGGCGAAGTACAGCCCCCGGCAGAGTCGCATCCGGGTACTGACCGGCACAGACAGCCGCGCGGGCACCCCGGGCTGGACCGTCCAGGTCATCAACGAGCCAGGCACCGCGGGCTGGCCCGATCCGGAGCAGTTGTTTGTGAAGTACTACCGGGCGCCGCACGCGCACCGCCAGATCGGCGCGGGTCTGGGGCTGTTCCTGATCGCCGGCCTGGCCCGTCTGCTGGGTGGACACATCGACTACGTGCCGACCTCCACACACATCCGCTTTGTCTGCTGGTTGCCGCTGGATGCCTCGGAGCCCTCGGCATGAACATCCTGGTGATCGAAGACAACGACAGCCTGCGCCATGCCACGGTGCAAATGCTCAACCGCAACGGGCACCGGGCCAGCGGGCTGGTCTGCGCCGAAGACATCGATGACATGCCGCTGGACCCGGCACCCGACCTGTACCTGATCGACCTGAACCTGCCTGGCGAAGACGGACTGAGCCTGTCCCGGCGCCTGCGCGCGGCGCAGCCCTACGTTGGGATCATCATGGTGACGGCCAGGGGCCAGGTGGATGACAAACTGGCTGGCTACGAAAGCGGGGCCGACATTTACCTGCCCAAACCGGTGGACCCGGCCGAACTGCTGGCGGCCGTGTGCACGCTGGGGCGACGCCTCGACGCCCCGAGGCCTGCCACCGGCCTGCCCCAGGCCAGCGCGTTCCGCGTGGAGTTGGCCACGCGCACACTGCACGGCCCCAACGGCACCGAGACGCTGTCCGAAAGCGAATTGAGCACGCTGACCGGACTGAGCCGAGCCAAGTCGCGGCGGCTGGAAACCTGGCAGATCATGCACATGATCGGCGTCGATCCAGAGACCTACTCCAAAGCCTCGCTGGAGGTCCGCATGGTCCGGCTGCGGCAGAAACTGCACCGGGTCGGGGCTCCCACCGGGGCGATACCGCCCGTCAGGGGCTACGGCTACCGCCTCGATCTCGACCTGCAGTGTTACTGAGGCCAGGGCTGCCGTGGCCCTGAGGTAGGGTTTCTGTAGGGCTGGGACAGACGCGCACCCTTATTGTCCTAGACATCCACTCTGGATGTGCTGCCGCCAGTCCCATGCCTGGGCAAATCGCCCCAATCCGTGCCCCAGCAGCCGAGAGTGAGCCGCCTCCTGCCCCATATCCCCATGCTCTCGCCCTTGCCTCTGCCTGCTTGCGACACCCCCACGACCTCCCCGGAGCGCATTGGCCTGCTGTGCCATGACGCACAAGACGTCTCAGCGCTGGTGGAGGCGCTCATCGGTCACGGCTACGACTGCGAAGCCTTCACGAACACGACGGAACTGGGTCAGTCGCTGGCCCACACCCCGCTGGCGGCCGTGCTGGTCATGCACCCCCACCTGCTGAGGGATCGGGACGGGCTGGTCACGTTGCGGGCGCAACTCGGGGCGTTCAGAGAACTGGTCGCCGTGTGCGACCAGACCGACATCCAAGCGCGGCTGACCAGCGTGCGCGCCGGCGTGACCAGACACCTGCTTTGGCCCTTGCCACCGGTGGACCTCTGCGCGGCACTGGACGAATGGCTGAGTCACCAGAGACGGCGCCCACACCGGGTCCTGATCGTGGACGACTCCGCCGTCACCCTGCGGCACCACGCCCAGATGCTGACCAACATCGGCCTGGATGTGCTCACGCTCAGACAGCCGCTGCAACTGCTGGAGGCTGTCCACAGCTACCGGCCCGACGTGGTCGTGCTCGACATGTACATGCCGGAGGTGAACGGCATAGAACTGGCGGCTGTCTTGAGACAAGAGGCGGCGCTGATCCAGACCCCCATTCTGTTCCTCTCCAGCGAGGAGGAGCTGGACCTGCAGCTGCAGGCCTTGAACGCCGGCGGCGATTATTTCCTGCTCAAACCGGTCACACCGGTGAACCTGGTTGGGGTCGTCTCCACCCTGGCCGAGCGCTCGCGCAAGGCCAGGCGCCTGTGCCCAATGGCCGCCCCCCTGGCCCCAGACAACAAGCCGTGAATGCTGCGCCGGGGCTTGCACACGCCGTGCTTTGCGGTCCACACACCGCAATCGTGGTCCATGCCCCGGTGACCGAATCTGTGCTCTTTCCCTGAACCCCCTGCTCCACGAAGGTCCCCATGCGCCGTCTGACCCTTGCCCAGCGACTGCTGCTGTCTAGCGCCGTGCTGCTCACCTTGATGACGGTCACGGCCGTCACGGTCTGGGTCATGATGGGCAAAGTGGTCGACGCAGCGGACCGCATCAACCAGGTCAACGTCCCTCAACTTGGCCTGATTGGCGAGTTGGAGCTCAACGTCACCCGGTCCTCGCTGCAACTGCGCCACGCCATCCTGTCGCGCGACGAGCAGGAACTCAACACCACGCTGCAAGACATTGCCGCCAAAAAAGCCATGCTGCAGCAAACCCTGGACCGCTTCGGACAGGGCATGACAGACGAGGCGGGACGCGCCGCCTTTGCGCCACTGCCCGCACTGATGAACACCTTCTGGCAGGTGGCCGAGCAGAACGTGGCCCTGATCGTGGCCGGCCAGCGTGAAGAGGCGTTTGCCTTTCTGGTCGACCAGACCATCCCCAGCCGCAACCGGCTGCTGGCCCCGCTCGCCGCGGAAAAATCCCGTCAGAGTGAGGCCCTGTCCCAGCGGATCACCGAAATCACCGAGCTTTCGCTCCTGGACCGCAACGTGGTGGTGGTGGCCGTGCTGCTGATCGCTGCGGGCCTCCTGGGCTTGACGGCGTACCTGCGTGTGGTCACCCGCGAACTTGGCGGCGACCCGGCCGTGCTCAAGCAGGTGGTCGAGGCGGTGGCCGCCGGTGACCTCACCGTCGCGATCCGCACACGGGCGGGGGACGAGCGCAGCACCCTGCACTCGCTGCGCCTGATGACCCAGCGACTGGAAACCTCGGTGGCAGGCGTGAGACAAACCGCCGAGCAAGTGGCCAATGCCAGTGCGGAAATTGCCTCGGGCAACCACGACCTGTCACGGCGCACGGAGCAGCAAGCCAGCGCCTTGGAGCAGACCGCGGCCTCCATGGAGGAGCTCAGCAGCACCATCGGCCACAACTCTCAAAGCAGCCAGAGCGCGAGCGCCATGGTGGTGCATGCCACCGAACTGGCGCAGCGCGGCCAACGCGTGATGAACGAAGTGACCGCGACGATGGCCGCCATCGCCGACAGCAGCCGGCAAATCAACGACATCACCGCCACCATCGACAGCCTGGCGTTCCAGACCAACATCCTGGCGCTCAACGCGGCCGTCGAGGCGGCCAGGGCCGGCGAGCAAGGGCGTGGTTTTGCGGTCGTCGCCGGTGAAGTGCGCAGCCTGGCCCAGCGCAGCGCGCACGCGGCCAAAGAAATCCGCGTCCTCATTGACAACAGCGGCCAGCGGGTGAAGCTCGGTGGCGAGCTGGTGGGCCGCGCCGAGGCGAACATGGGCGAGATCGTCCAGACCGTGAAAGAAGCCAGCGCGTTGATGACCAAGATCAGCGAAGCGAGCTTGGAGCAAAGCCACGGCGTGCAACAGGCCACCGAGGCGATCGCCCACATGGACCAGGCTACCCAACAGAACGCGGCGCTGGTGGAGGAAATGGCAGCGGCCGCGCAGAGCCTTCAACAACAGGCCCAGACGCTGCTGGCGGAGGTGGGGGTGTTCCGCATCGCCGCTTCGTCACCGCAGCAGCTTCGGTTGTCGCGGCCATGAAGGCTGTGCAGCCCGGCACCGCCCCAGCCCCCACGTTGGGCCAGCCATCCGGCCACTCAGGCACTCCCCCCACAGGAGATGACGCCATTCAGAGGTCACTGGCTCAGGCATTGCGTGCGCCCATGAACGCCATCCTGGGGTTCGGTCAATTGCTGGAATGCGACCCCAACCTGAGCCCTGGACAGCACGAATGTGTCCGCGACATCCTGCAGGCCGCGCACCAGATCATGGAAACGGTCGTTCGCCTGGAGCAGCAGAGCCTGACGGCAAGCTCAGAACAAAACGGATCCAACGCTCGTCGGGGACATAACGGACATCACCAGCCAGGGCGCGCATCAGATTCCTGACCAGGTACAAGCCCAGGCCGGTGCCCGATTGGCGCCGGGCCTGGGTGGAGCGGTAGTACTTGTGGAACACCTGGTCGGGATCGGGCCACCCCGCAACCCCAGGTGGGTTGCGCACCGTGATGTGCAGGACAGCCCCTTGGGCAGGGCGCTGGAGCTCGACCTCGATGGGGCCGTCGGTGTGCGCGTATTTGCAGGCGTTCTCGAGGAGGTTGTTCAGCGCAATCAGCAACAGCTGTGGGTCCGTTGAAACCAGGCAAGGCTGGGCGGCCGAGAAGCCGATCCGGCCAGGGCAGGAGACGCCGGCGATGGCCTTTCGGATGAGCTCGCACACATCCACCGTCACATGCCGCGCCTGGAGTTGTCCGTCGCTGACCTGGGTGGCGTGCAGGCACCGGTCGATGACCCTGTTCATGTCGCCGATGGACTGCTTGATCTCTCGGCCGGTCTCGCTCTGATCCAGGCGCATGAGGATGGCGGCCAGGGGGGTCTTGAGTTCGTGGGCCAGCATGGCCAGAAGCCGCCCCTGCTCTTCCCTGACCTCGCGCTCTTGCTGGGCCTGCAGTTGGGTAAGGTGCAGGGCCATCTCGGTGCTGCGCTGCTGCTGGCGCTTGGTGTGGCTGCGGTACTGCAGCATCACCAGGATGAGCAAGGCGGTGATCAGGATGTGGGTTTGTATGATGTAAAGCGTCATCTCCGAACCGGAGATCAAGCCCAGTCCGGGCAAGGCGGCAAACATCAGCGTGATCACCAGCACGACGTAAAACAGGAGCACCACCGGCCGGGCCATGGCGGGCCGCTGTGGCGTGGCGGCCTGCCAGCCTGTGGCCAGGTACACCGACAACAGGAAAATGAAGGGCGACCAGGTTACTTCACTGAGGTTGAGATGGAGTGCCGCGGACACCATGCCCGATGCGTACAACACCAACTTGATCGGAAAAATCCCGAGCAAGACCAGGTGCAGACGCGTGGCCCACCTCGGCGGCGAAAACTCCCTGAGCAGCAGGACATGGAACAGCACCGCCGAGCTGACCGAGACTATGCTGAGCAAACTCGAGGACTGGTCTATCCACCCGGCCGGCCATTGGGCGGGCCAGACCGACCGCAAATAGCCCGACGAGACGACGGCGTAACTCAACGACGTCACCTGGGCCAGGGCAAAGGCCGAGATGACGGGTTCTCGGCTAAAGACCGCCTGCAGGATGGCCCACAGCGCCAGAACGGCCACCAAGCCGATGTAGCCCGCAAAAAAGATCGCCTGGCGCTGCGTCTGGCGTATCAGGTCGTCCACATTCAGCGCCTCGACGTGGATCTGTCGGGTGCTGGTCGAACGCAGGCTCAGCCAAATGTCGCGGGGGGCCTCCCCCCTGGCGATGGGTATTGTGAAGTCCAGGCTTTCGAACTCATCGCCGCGAGGATGCTGCAAGTCTCCGGTCACATGGGCCACCGCACCGCCCACCAGAGGATCGAAGAGCCGAACCTCATCCAGGTAAACCGGGCGGATGCGCAAGACCAGGCGATCGGCGTCCACCCCCTTTCGGGCAGAAACGCCAGGATCGATGCGCAGCTTGAGCCAGATCACCGAGCGCCCATAGCCACGGCTGAGGGTGCCCTTGAACGCCTGGGTGGGTGATTGCTGAACTTCTGGCCAGTTCTTCTGCCCAGAGGGATCCTCCAACCAGTGGCGCTCGACGATGTGGTCCTGGGCCTGGGCAGCGCTCGCCCAGGCCAAAAGCCATGCCAGCAGGGCCACCACCAGCAGATGCCTGAACGCCGAGGCCCTGTTCATCCTGCAGAAAACTCCATGAATGGCATCGAACATCGGCAGAACAGGTTGTGCGGCACAGGCAAGCCCCGTGCGCGTCGTGGGGTAGCAGTGTAATCAGATTGACGCAGGGCGTGCTCCTTGGTCGCCCATGCCCTTATTTCCGGAGAGGGGGCCGGATTGACCGTGTCAACTTTTGGCCCTTTCAGGCGCAGAACCGACCCGATGGACTTATGAAGCAGTCACACAGGGGGACGGTTGGATGGGCTCGGCGGTGATGCGCCCGCGCAACCCCGCACCCCTCACACCAAGCTCACCTCCGCAGGCCGGCGGCTCATGATGACCTGGCCGTGCCGCACCGACAGCAGCGCCTGTCCCTGGGTACGCAGCATCTCGTCGTCGCTTTGGGCCGAAAGCAGCACCAGGTTGGCTGGCCGGCCGACTTCGATGCCATAGCGGTCGCCCAGGGACAGCGCGCGGGCGCCGTTGTCGGTCACGAAGTCCAGCGAACGCTGCAAGTCCTCGTAGCCCAGCATGTGGCAGATGTGCAGCCCGGCGTCCAGGATGCGCAGGATGTTGCCGTTGCCCAGCGGGTACCAGGGATCGACGATGGAGTCCTGAGCGAAGCAGACGTTCAGCCCGGCGCGGTCGAGCTCGGGGACGCGGGTCAGGCCCCGGCGCTTGGGGTAGCTGTCGAAACGCCCTTGCAGGTGAATGCTCTCGGTGGGGCAGCTGATGAAATTCAGCCCCGCCTTTTTGAGAAGTCGGAACAGCTTGTAGCAGTAAGCGTTGTCGTAGGAGCCCATGGCCGTGGTGTGGCTGGCGGTGACCCGGCTGCCCATGCCCTTGACGCGCGCGATCTCGGCCAGCACCTCCAGAAAGCGCGAGTTTGGGTCGTCGGTCTCGTCGCAGTGGACATCGACCAGCCGGTCGTTCCGCTCGGCCAGGTCCATCAGGAAATGCAAGGAGGACACGCCCTGGTCCCGCGTGTTCTCGAAGTGCGGGATGCCGCCCACCACGTCGGCCCCCATGGCCACCGCCTGCGTCATCAGGTCCCGGCCATCGGCAAAGGACTCGATGCCTTCCTGCGGGAAGGCCACGATCTGCAAATCGACGAGGTGGCGCGCCTCTTCGCGCACCTCCAGCATCGCCTGCAAGGTGCTCAGCCCCGGCTCGGTGACGTCCACGTGGCTGCGCACGTGCTGGATGCCATGGGCCGCCAGCATGCGGATCGTGCGGTGCGCGCGAGATTTCGTGTCTTCGGGCGTCACGAGCGCCTTGCGCTCGGCCCAGCGCTCGATGCCCTCGAACAGGGTGCCGGACAGGTTCCAGTTGGGCTCGCCCGCCGTCAGGGCAGCGTCCAGGTGGATGTGCGGCTCGACAAAGGGCGGGATCACCAGCTGACCACCGGCATCCAGTACACCCTCCTCGCCGTCCAGGATTGGCAATGTGTCAGCCTGGGGCTGGACCGCGGTGATACGCCCCTCCGTCCAGGCGATGGAAAACAGACCCTTGCGGGCGCGAAGTCGGGCATTGCGAATGTGGTTCATACAGAGGCAGAGGGGGGTTGGGAAGAGGCGTTGAAAGACAGGCGCCAGATCATCAGCGCGACAGCAATGTTGAGGCGGTGCATGGGGCTGTCCAGATCCAGTCCGATCAGGGACTGGATCTGCTGCATGCGGTTGTTGAGGGTGTTGCGGTGCACGCCCAGGCGCTGGGCCGCCGCCACCAGGTTGCCATTGGCCTGCATCCAGGCCTCCAGGGTCTGGATCAGCACCGGAGCCATCCCGGTTTCGTGGCTCAGCAGGGGGCCGAGGGTGGAGCGCAGAAAGCGGTCGAGCAGGTTGCGGTCGCGGATGGCCACCAGCAACTCCAGCACACCCAGCTCCTCGAAGCAGCACAGACCGAGTCGCTCCGGAAACGAGCGGGCGGCCAGCAGCGCCTGACGCGCCTGGCCCAGCCCGCGCGGAAAGTCGGTCGCGTCGGGGCAGGGAGCACTCAGTCCTGCATAGACCCGCAAAGGGCCTTCCGGCGCGTTGAGCGCTTGCAGCAAGCGTTGCGCTCCATCGCGGTGGCGGTTCGGCTCACCGTCGGCCGCCAGGGGCAGCAGCGCCACCCACTGATCCCCCTGGGTCACCACCGGCAAGGCCTGCCCCAGCGCATGCAGCCGGCTGTCGAGCAGCTGCATCACGCACTGGCGAAAGGCCTGCAACTGGGCCTCGGCCGCCTCGGGTGCCAGTGAACGGAACAGCTCCGCGGTCCCGTCCAACTGCAACACCAGCACCTGTCGAGGCTGGTGCAGGTCGATGTGCAGCCGCCCGGCGCGGTGTGCCAGCAAGGTTGCATCGACCACGCTCGCATCCAGCAGTTGCTCGATCAACTGCAGACGCGAACTGCCCAGCCATTGCGCCTGTACCAGGGCCGAGCCGATGGCTTCGGTCACCACGACCATCGGCAGCTCGTAAGGCTGCTCGATGAGCGGCAGTTTCAGGCGCTCGGCCTCGGCCAGCACGCTGGCGGGAATGTCGTGGATGAACAGCGGACCGGTCAGCACCACCAGGCCGGCGCAATCGCGTGCGTGCGCTTCGCGCACCAGTTGGAGCAGGTTGGTCTCGTCGCGGGGCTGGTTGATGCCGGTGACGAACACCAACTCGCCGCCCCGCACCCAGTCGGAGATCGAGGCGTTTTCCGCCACGTAAGGCCAGCGCACGGTGTGGTGGCCCCCGGCCTGCCCGGCGCGCCATCGCAACGCCTGCAAACCGGGCAGCAGCAAGATGTCGTGAACGCTCAGACTCATCGGGTCCATCCTCGGGCAACGCTCAGGCGTCCGCGGCCTGCAGGACCGAGCGGGACAGGAACATACGCTTGACTTCAAACATCAGGACATAGCTCACCGCCGCCACCAGAATGCCGACCAGCGGGGCCACCCACGGCGAGAAGTAGGCGCAGACAGCCCCGATGAAGTAAGCGCTCAGGCCAATCCAGTTGAAGCGCGGCAGGGCGGTGGCGCTGAGCTTCGGGTAGCGCCCTTTGTGGCCGTGGAAGTAGTCGGCCATGATCACCCCGCCGATGGGCGGAATGATGGAGCCCAGCAGGAGCAGGAAGGGAATCAGCATGTCGGTCATGCCGCCGATGGCCAGCAGGGTGCCGACGCCCGCGCCGACGAGGGTGATGGTGCCCCGGCGATCTTTGCGGACCATGTTGCAGCCGGCAGCCGCGAAGTTGTAGATCGTGTTGTCCTGCGTGGTCCAGATGTTCAGGAACAGCATCACCACCGCCGCCATCGACAGGCCCTGCAGCACCATCACCTCGACGATGTCGGGCTGCTGATAGACCATGGCGCCATAGGCACCGACCAGGATCATCAGTCCGTTGCCGATGAAGAAACCGATCAGGCTGGACAGCACGGCGACCCGACTGCTGCGCGCGAAGCGGGTCCAGTTGGTGGCCTGGGTCGCGCCGCTGACGAAGGTGCCGAACACCAGGGTGATGGCCATGCTCCAGCTCATGCTTTCCTTGGGCTGGATCGCCAGCAGGCCGTCGAGTCCACCGACATCCCGTGTCGCGATCCACAGCGACCACAGCAGCAAGGCCAGCATCGCGGGCACCGCCACACGCGACAGCAGGTCCATGCCCCGGTAGCCGATGAAGGCGGTCAGACTGAAGCCGAAACCGAACAGCACCATCAGCGGCACCGTCCATGCCGCTGGCAGGGACAGCATCTTGACCAGCACGACCGCGATGGCGCCGGTGCCCCAGGCGTACCAGCCGATCTGGGTGAAGCCCAGCACGAAGTCGGAGAGCTTGCTGCCGGTCTCGCCGAAGCAGAAGCGCCCCATGAGCACGGAATTGAGACCGCTGTGACAGGCGATATAGCCCAGCGCAGCGGCATACAGGCCCAGCAGCAGGTTGCCGGTGATGCCGGCCCAGAGCAGGGTCTTGAAGTCGAAGGCCATGCCCAGCTTGCCGCCGGCAAACATGGTGGCCGTGAAGAAGGTGAATCCGAACAGCACAAGGGACGTGGAAATCAGTCCTTTGCGAGCGCCGGGCGGCACCTCGCTGAGGGGATAGTCGTGGTCAAGGTCGGGGGCTTGGGACATGGCGTCACTCCGGTGGTTGATGCGACGCTTTGCGCAAACAACGTGCCAAGCCTACGCGCCAATCGCCTGTTCAAGGGCTACTGCGCGCACTGTGCATACTGCACAGTTTCAAGGACACCCTTCTCGGCGAAGGCACCACCGACATGCACGGCGCGGTCGCGCGCATGAATTGCGTGCGCCATGAGCTTTTTTAGTGCGCGGCCTGAGCGCGCCCAGGAGCTCCTCGCTCACGCGTCCTTCAGGTGCTCAGTTCACTGTGCACAGCGACCCGGCCGACCTCTCGATGCGGCGCACCGGGCAATCCCGAATGGCGCCAGTCACGCCCATGGATCTTTTACCTGGAATCAGAGCACTACGTACGAATCTAGATGGGGGTAACCGGCTCGTCCGTTTTCCACACATCTTCCATCCCACGCTCATGTCTTGGCCATCCGTTCCGATATCTTGGGTGTCTCTGGAGAGCTTAAAGCATGGACGTTTCCCCCACCGCCTTGGTCAACGCCGCTGTGCAGACCCAACAAGCCAACCTGGCCCAGGAGGTTCAGGTTTCGGTGCTGAAGAAGGCCCTGGACGTGCAGGCCTCGGGCACACTAGCTTTGCTGCAAGCGATTCCGGCCAACCTGCCCCTGGCCACTTCCGGCTCTCTGGGCACCCAGGTCAACCAGCTGGTCTGAAGGCTCTGCTCAGAACAGCGAGGGCTGCGAGTTGGTGTGGGTGGTTGGGGCGGCGCCAGGGGCTTCGGCTGCTGGGGCTGCCTGTGGTGTCTTTGGCAGGTTCTGCACGGCTCGCGGTCTGGCCTGCGGTGCCGGTTCAGCGGTCAGTGTCCCGCCTGCGGGCACGGCGCACATCTGCATGGCTTCGTTCACGTCGGCGTTCAGCCAGGCCTGGAACTGCTCAGGCGGTAAAACCACCACGCTGCGCTTCTCATCCCCCGGTCGGTGAAACCGCCCCATCACCGGGTGGCCGTCGGCGTTGACGGTGAGCATGGAGAAGGAGGTGACGATCTCGCCGGTGTCGGTGTCTGTCCAGCGGTCCCAGATGCTGGCCACACCCATGGGTTGGCCGTCGGCTCTTTGGATGCGCCAGCGCACCGCCCTGCCCGTCTCCCAACTGGGCTCGAAGAAGTCGTCGAGCAGCGCGATGGCAAACCGGCGTTGGCGCCACGGGGTGCGGTAGCTGGGTTTCTCGGCCACCGTCTCGGTGCGGGCGTTGTAGGTCTTGCGGCCGATCTGGGTGGCCGCCTGGGCGTCCTGGGTCCAGTGCGGGATCAGGCCGAAGCGGGCCAGGGTGCATTGCACCCCGCCCTGCCCGTCTTTCAATGCGATAGGAGCGGCGTAGCCGGGATAGGTCTCGGGCGGGCACGGCTGGCTGGGCAGGTCCACCCCGAGGGTGGCTCGTGTCCATGACCCGTTGCGGGTGGGGCTGAAGTGGGTGCACATACCGGTGGAGACGGGGATCACCGGTGCCCATGAAACAGGCAGCGGTGACGGAGGCCTTGCAGATCAACGCATTGTTTCACTTCACGGGCGCTTATCCACAGGCTTGCCCACGCTGGTTGGGGATGAATCCCAACCCACTCAAAAGAAACCCGGCACCGCACGAGACGGGACCGGGCGCAAGCGTGCCAGGCACGCGCCCGTTCAGGGAGGCAAACGGGGCTGGGCATAGCCAGCCTCGCCACTGTAGCAGTGCCCGCGCCAGGATGCGCGGATGCAACAGTCAGGGGTTGGGGTGGGCTTGACAGGGGATTGAATAGATCAGCACAATGGTGAACATTCATTCACTTTCGTGAGCTTATCCCTCACCCCGCCGGAGATACCCATGAGCCTCAAAGCACTGATCCGCCGACTGACTGGCAAGGGTGGCGCCATCAACCGCGCGACCTCGTCTCGGGACGTGTGCCGCCTGAACTCGATCGCCCTGGCGGCCAAGGTCTCGGTCTGGGAACTGGATTGACGCATGGGTCGAATGCTGGAAGTCCTGGGCCGGTCCGAAGGCCGTGCGGCCATTCTCCAATGCTTTGGGCCGGGTGCGGCTTTGACCATGCCCCGGGTGGAGCACAGCACCCCGGCGGGCTTCCCTTCGCCTGCGGCGGATTTCGAGACGCAACGCGTCGATCTGGTCGAGCAACTGGGGCTGAACGAGCCGTCCACCTTCCTGGCCCGGGTGCGCGGTCTGTCGATGATCGGCAAGGGCATCGACGACGGGGACCTGCTGGTGGTCAACCGGCTGATCGAGGCCAAGCACGGCCAGACGGTGGTGGCGGTGGTGGACAACGAGCTGACCTGCAAGACGCTGTACCAGCGCGGTGGAATGGTCAAGCTGCAGGCGGCCAACCCGGACTTCCCCGACATCCTGCTCAAAGACGGGCAGACGCTGGTGATCTGGGGCGTGGTGGTCTCGGTGGTCAAGCGCATGCCGGTGTGAGCGGTCTGCACTGCTTGTTCGCCACGCCATGGCTCCGCCTGTCTTTGCCCTGCTCGATGGCAACAACTTTTACGCCTCCTGCGAGCGGGTTTTTGATCCCCAACTGGTCGGCCGCCCAGTGGTGGTGCTGTCCAACAACGACGGCTGTGCGATTGCCCGCAGCGAAGAGGCCAAGGCCCTAGGCATCAAGATGGGGGCACCCTGGTTCAAGATCCGGCATCTGGAGGCCGAAGCGGATCTGATCGCCCTGTCGGCCAACTTCGAGTTGTACGGGGACATGAGCCACCGGATGATGACCATGGCCGAGACGCTGGGCTGTGGCCAGGAGGTCTATTCCATCGACGAGTGCTTTCTGGACATGACGGGCAT